>JAZSOI010000032.1:0-11426 GCA_045536835.1 Christensenellaceae bacterium | reverse complement strand
TGCATTTATGTCAAAAGTATGTAGCGTTTGCGGTAAAGGTAAATTATCCGGCAACAAAGTTAGCCACAGTAACCGTAAAACTCCGCGCTTGTACAACGCTAACGTTCAAAAAGTAAGAGTTGTTAACGACGGTGTTGTTAGTTCTGAGTACGTTTGTGCGCGTTGTCTTAAAAGCAAAAAAGTTGAAAGAGCTTAAAAACATCTAAGGCCGTAAAATATTTGCGGTCTTTTTTGTTATACACTAAGGTGAAATTATGAAAGAATTTGATAGAGTTTTAATTTCAAAAGAAGATATCGATAAAAAGGTTAAAGAACTCTCCGCTAAAATTAGCGAAGATTACAAAGGTCTTAATCCTATTTTCGTGTGCATTATGAAAGGCAGTATGTTCTTTACTGCAGATTTGCTCCGCAATATATCTACTCCTGCCCAACTTGACTTTATGTGCGTTTCAAGTTACGGTTCTTCAACCGAGTCTTCCGGCGTATTAAAAATTAAGACTGATCTTACGAGCGATATTGAAAATAAACACGTTATCATCGTTGAAGATATTATCGATTCTGGCAACACCTTGTATAACCTTAAAAATCTTCTTCTTTCAAGAAACCCAGCGTCCGTTAAAATTTGCGCTTTCCTTGATAAGCCCGATAGGCGCGTTAGAGACGTTCAAGTTGACTACGTTGGCTACGAAATCCCCGACGAGTTCGTGGTTGGTTACGGCCTTGATTATAACGAAGATTACAGGACTTTACCCGACGTTAGAATTTTATCTCGTTCTGTCTACGAAAAATAACAAACTAAAAACAGCGGTTTTAAACCGCTGTTTTTAGTTTGTTAAAGTTATATGATACCTTCGATATCGTTATATGCAAACTACCGTTCGCGTTATATGGCTACGCCGTTATATGCTACCTTTGGTAGCGTTGTGGTTTTTATTCTATATAGAAATTATCCAAAGCGCAAATTAAAAATTTGCATATAACGTTTACGATAGTAAACATATAACGTTGGCAAAGCCAACATATCACGCAAAACTTTGTTTTGCATTTAACTAATTAAGGCGTAAAAACGCAGTATTGCGCCGTTTATAACGACTTAAAAAGTTCTACTTTCGTGACAAGTAAAATACACTATTTGCATTTCTTGAGAGAGTTCTTTGATGAGTGAAGACACCTTTTCAAAGTGAACGCCGTCTAAGAAAACGAAGGGGTCGTCTAAGATTAAGAAAGGCGATTTATCCTTATACATATTCTTTATAAGCGCTAAGCGGAAACACAATGCGCAAATACTTTTTACACCCGAACTTAAATGCTTTTCGCTACGCTCTTTGCCGTTTCTTTCAAAGGTAATCTCAAAGTCCTTGGTCATCGTAACCTTTTCGCCAAGCGTTTGCTCTAACAAGCGAGAATACTTGATAAACTCATCCTTTACAGGCTTGACGTAACGGTCTTTAAGGTTCTGTTCCGCCTTTAATAAAAGCGTTTTAGTCGCGAGCAATAGTTCGTGATTTTTCTTGTAGTTTATAAGAGTTCGTTCGCTGAGCGACTTTTCGGATAAGTAGCCGTCAATCTTCTCAACTAACTCTTCATCGCTTTCTATCTCACTCGAAAGTAGCGCGATTTCTTCTTGAATTGACGCGGACTTTTCGTTTAATACGCTTAAATCAACCGCCACCCCGCTGGGCTTAACGGTTAAACCCTTTTCCGCCTTGTAACTATACGCTCTCTCGGTTAAAGTTTTTGCCTTTTCAGTTTCGCTCAAATACAAACTAACGTCCGCTTGCAAAGCGTTTACGTCAAGACTGGTTATTCCGTATTTATCGGCAAAGGTTTTAAGTTTGAGTGCGTTTTCGTTAAGTTTTAAAGTTAATTCTTCTTTGCCCTTTTCAACGGCGGTAAGCCTTTCGGTTAAGGAATAATACGCTCTTATTTTACTCTTTAATTCCGCAAGCGAAGTTAAGAAATTGCTATTGTTTATTCCAAACTTTAAAAAATAACTACTTAAACTATTTGAAAGAAGGGTTATTTCGTTAGTTATCGATTTAAGTTTTTCGCCCTTTTCTTTATATGCGGATATCTTTAACAGATAATCGCTAAAATCGCGCTTAAACGAAGAATACGCGTAGGCAACGCCGTCACTAAGCGAATAACCGTACTGGCTAAAAATGAAGGATAGTTTGTTTTGATATTCCGAAAGTTTTAATCGTTTTTCGGCAAGAGAAGATACTTGAACCGTGCCTTTTGATTTACCAGTTAGTAAAAGCGCAACAACTAAACCTATTAGCGATACGCCGAGCGTAACTAAGCCTACGATTAAGTTTAGAAACAATAGACCGACGCCTGCGAGTGCTAAAACGATAAACGGAAGATAAATTTTATACGGCTTTATCTTAGTTTCGCTAATCGCTTGTTGAGTACGCGCTATATCGTCGATTTCCAAACTAACTTGCTTGTAACTTTCAAAGGTGTTTTCAATATCTTTGATAAGCGCGTCAGTCGGCGTGTTTTTTGAAAACCTTTCTTCGTTTTCAAGTTCAGTCTTAGTTGGAACGTCGCTCTTTAAAAGATTTTCACTTGCTGAAAGCGAAGAGAGTTTTTCTATGTTTTTTTCAACCGCATCTAACTCGCTATCCGTAGGCACTCCACTGCTAAACGCCGTTTTAAGCGCTGAAAGTTCTTCACTATCACGAGTTACTAATCCGCCGTTTAAAAGGGCTTTTAATTCCCTATTTTTAGAACTAAGTTCTAAAACCGAAGAAATTTCTTCGGGTGACGGAACTGAACCGTTATACTTCAAACAAATGCCGTCAAGCGTTTCGCGAGAAGAGTTTGCCAAGGATAAAAGTTCTTCGTAATGCTCGTAATCGCTTAAAATTTTGTTTGACTTTTGCTGAGTTTCTATCTCGTTAGTCAGCGTTTTTAGTTCAAGTTTTAAGGCGGTTAACCTTTCGCGCTTTTCGTCAAGTGCGTTTTCGATAAACCTTGCGTTCGTTATCTTCTCATTAAGGTCAGCGATTTTTTCTTGCAGTATCGTAATTCTATCACGGCTAGTTCTAGACTTTTTGTATTCTTTTGCAGTTTGGTCAAGTTTAGAAATAGCGTCGTCTAAACTAACGTCAAAATCGTTGCCGTTTAAAAACTCGTTGAGTTTAAGATTTATTGACGACGTTGACTTTATCTCTATTTCATCGCTTGAAATAAACGCCAAGCGCTCGAAAGACGCTTTGTCAACGCCAAACACGGTTCTGCCGATATCATCGCCTAACTCGTAAGTTTGAACGCCGTTAGAGTAAACTTTTAAACTATCCCCCGTTTCGCTTTTAGGCGCGAAAAATCTCTCAATTTTAAATTCCTTATTATTATAGGAAAAAACTAGATTTCCGCCAAAATCTCCGCCAGTAAATGGATAATAGTGAAGCCTTTCGGGAAGCGGTTCTTCACGCTTATAATTATCACGGTAACTGTCAAGTCCGTAAAACATCGCCTTGATAAATGCAACGAGCGTTGACTTGCCGTAGCCGTTTTCTTGGTTAACGACGGTTAAGTTTCCGTCGAAGTTAAACTCTTTTTGATTAAAGCAACCAAAATTTTCAAGGTAACAAGATATAAGTTTCATAACTATTCAATCTCCCCACCCGAAAGTGCTTTTAAGCCGTAGGCGATAATTCTCGCCTTTTCTTCATCACTAAAATCGCTCGCGTAAACTTCACGAACGAATTCGCCAACGACGGACGTGTCCCCCGCGTACTTTTCAACGTTGATTTTCTTTTTAGTGTTATCCTTAACGTCAACGAATTTTACCGTTTCGGCTAAATACTTTGCTAAATCACTCGAAAGTCCGTCAACACTCGCGTCAACTTCGCCAACGAGTTCAACTCGGTAAATATCGTTTAAAGAAAAATCGCAAACTTCTTTTGCGCGAAGGTAAACGGAATACGCGTCGTTAAGCCCAGTTACGTCAACACTAACTAAACTTATCTTTCTGTTTGAAAACGGAATAAACTCGTAAGAAAGTTTATCTTCGATATCGATAAGCACGAAACCTTTCTCACCAGTCTCGTCGTAACCCCTACCTTCCAAACAACCGCTGTATGCAAAAGTTCCCCTATCGTCGATTTTGCCAGCCTTAAACGAGTGATAGTGCCCAAGTGCCAAATAGTCTATACCCTTACCTTTGAGTTTTGAAAGGTTTACCTTGTTAAGCCCTACGCTATCGCTAACGTCACCGTGAAGCATAACGATATTGAGTTTATCTTTATCTAAACTAAGCGTTGAATAGTACGATGAAGAATTTTCGCAGTTGAGTTCAATAGCGGTTACGGTAGCACCGTTTAAATCGTAAGACTTCCACTCGCTATCAAAACACTTTAAGTTTTCAAGCGAACTCTCTTCGTAAACCTTATCGTGATTACCGCGAAGATAGAAAAAGGTGATATTTGGGTTGTTTTTAACTACGCTTAAAAAAAAGTCTTTATCCTTTCTAAAAGGTTTATCGCTATCAAAAACGTCACCCGATAAAAGTATCGCGGAAACAAAACTACGGTTTGCGTAATCAACCATTCGCTTGAAAGAATTCCTAAGTTCTTCCTTTCTCTCGTCCGAGATATCTTTTGGGAAAGTATTAATTTTTGAGCCTAAATGAATATCGGCTGTGTGTATAATTTTCATTGTGTTATAAATATAACACAAAAAAACTTACTTTTCAATAGCAAAAATAAAAAAGCAATAAAATACAAACATAATAACATAAAAATAAAAAAATTCGCCGTTAAGACTTAAAAATGGTAGACAAATTAAAATTGTTATGTTAATATATTAAAGCGATTGCTGATATGGCTCAGTAGGTAGAGCACGTCCTTGGTAAGGACGAGGTCACCGGTTCAAATCCGGTTATCAGCTCCACAAACGGTTTGCAAAATCTTGCAAACCTAAATATCTGGGTGTGGCGCAGTTTGGTAGCGCGCTTGAATGGGGTTCAAGAGGCCGGAAGTTCAAATCTTCTCACTCAGACCAGATTTAAAAAAGAAGAATAGGAAACGCCCTATTCTTCTTTTTTACGCATTTTGGCTATGCAAAATGCGAACTTCCGGCAAGCCGGATGTTTTGAGTTTTTGTCCGTAAGTAAACTCACTAAAAACTCAAGTGTCTTTGACACCAAATCTTCTCACTCAGACCAGATAAATCAAAATGGGATAGCAAAATGCTATCCCATTTTATTATTTATAACGAATAATTTATTTCAGCGTCGAAATCAATTGCGACGTCTAATTCCGTTATTATTACCGAAGATACCTTTGCCGAACTTAAATAAAGGGAAGAGATTAAATATAAAAGTTCTTCAGCGGTAAAAGCCTCTCCGTTATCTTCACACCACTTTGCAAGTTTTAAGCAAAGGGGAATATATGAAGAATCGTACTTTGACGGGATTTTAACATCAGTTAAACCAAACTCTTCGTTGTAAGAATTTTGGGCGTTTTTATAGGATAATTTATTGCTTAAATATAAAAGCAAATCCCCTACCGTTTGTTCAAAAGTGGGCTTGAACGACGGCGTTTTATCAAACACGTTTTCATACATTTTAAAGATAAAATCTTTAACGGCAGTAAATTCAGCCTTTAAGTCAACGCCTTTACCCTTCTTTTTTAAAGGCTTTTCATCTTTAAAATCGGGAATGGGAATAATAGGATCTTCGACTACCTCTTCAACCGTTTCTTCAACAACTTGAACTGGCTCGACTATTTCTTCTACCGTTTCTTCTTCCTTTGCAAACTCTTCAACGGGAATTTCAATCAAATCTTTAACGAATTCTTCAACCGTTTTTTCAGCAGATTTTTCTATGAGTTTTTTAGGTTTTTTTGCAACGGCAAACGCCGAAGCGGATTTTTCCGTTTCGGTGTTTTTTACGCTCGGCGCGTTAAAACTATTAAGTTTTATAGCGCCGTCAACGCCTGACACAGTAGACGACTAACGGCTGACACGCTCCTATTTTAGGAAGTGTTCTACCTTTCGTCGTCCTGCCGTCTTGCGGTATATCAGAAGTGTACGCGTAATAAATAGCGCCTATTCTATCAACTACCGTAAGTAGCAACTTATCTTCGGGGCTTACGCAATTTGCATAAACCACGCACTCGTTCATTTTCGGGTCGCCAAGTTCGCAAATCTTAACGCCTTTTCTAGCCCTTGCCGTCTTGGTTATAATGCCTGTTATTACCTTTTTAAACGTGCCGAAACTCGTAACGATAGCGCATTCGGTGGTCAAGTCGTCGTCGATGAGCGACGCGTAAACTACGAAGTCGTCACTAGCAACGTCCATACCCTTTACGCCACCTGCAATTCTACCTTGAACCGGAACGTCCTTATCCGCCCTTAAACACATGCCCTTGGCGGTTACGAAGAACATTATCTTACCGTCAACGTCTTGCTCTACGGATAAAATTTCATCTCCGTCTTTGAGTTTCATCATTTGGCAAGAAGTTCTAGTTATCGCGCACTCACTCCACTCGGTAACCTTTACGAAACCTTGCTTAGTAAACACGATAAACTTTCCTTGCGGTTCACCGTCGAACGCAAAGATATTGACTATCTTTTCACCCTTTTGAACGTCCTTAAACAAGCCGTCAAAGGTTATTCCGCCTTGCGTTAAACCTCTGCCTTCGGGAACGTTATCGGGGTTGATTTTAAATAAATTACCCTTATTTGTGAACGCGTAAGCGTAGTTATCGGAATTAACTTTTGCATACGTCGTGAAAATTTCAGCGGGCGTAGGCTCGTCTGAATTAGATTTTTTAAATACTGCGTATTTAATCTTTTTAACGAAACCTTTCGCGCTAACGCCTAAAGCGTAAGTTTCAACCGATTTTTCTAAGTTACCAGCCTTTCCGCTAGGCGTGGGGTCAATTTCCTTACCGTCACGAACGATAACGGACTTTCTAGAATCTCTATAACGCTTTTTAATCTCTTTAAGTTCGGAAACGACTAACGCGCTTAACTTTCTCTTACTGTCGATAATTTCTTGAAGGGACGCGATAAGTTGTTTTAAACTTTCAAGTTCGTCTTTCAAGTTGTCGATTTCAAGCCTAGTTAAACGAGCGAGTTTCAAGTCGAGTATCGCTTGCGCTTGAACTTCGCTTAAATCGAATTCCTTTCTTAAGTTTTGCCTTGCAGTAGGCGTGTCGGGTGATTTTTTGATAATTTGGATAACTTTATCAATGTTAGTTACCGCGATAATTAAACCAGTTACGATTTCATAGCGAGCCTTTGCCTTTGTTAAATCGTACTTAGTACGGCGAAGAACTACTTGCTTTTGATAATCGGTGTAATACTTTAATACTGGAATTAAACCTAATTGTTGGGGCTTTCCGTCGGCAATCATAACCATGTTTATGCCGTACGATACTTGAAGGTTAGTGTTCTTGTATAAAAGTTCTAAAATAACGTTGACGTCGGTATCCTTTCTAAGTTTGATAACCACTCTCATGCCGTGGCGGTCAGACTCGTCAACAACGTCCATAATACAGCCGAAATCTTCCTTTTTATCGACCATAAGTTGACCGATTTTGGCAATTAACGCCGCTTTGTTTACTTGGTAAGGAATTTCCGTTACCACTATGTTTTGTCTGCCCGATTTTTCCGTTTCGATATCGATTTTAGAGCGAATTAAAATCTTACCCCTGCCGGTTTCGTAGGCGTTTTTCAAATCGTCACCAGCGATAATATAGCCACCGGTTGGGAAATCGGGGCCAACTACCGTCTTCATAATCTCGTCGAGCGTAATTCTTGGGTTTTCTATAACGGAAATTGCACCGTCGATAACTTCTGCTAAATTGTGCGGTGGGATGTTGGTTGCTAAACCTACCGCTATACCCATTGCACCGTTTACTAATACGTTTGGATAACGGCAAGGAAGAGTTACGGGTTCTTTGAGCGTATCGTCAAAGTTGTTTTCCCAGTCAACCGTGTCCTTATCTAAATCTCTAAGCATTTCAAGGGCTAAACTGTTAAGTTTCGCTTCCGTGTAACGCATAGCCGCCGCCCCGTCACCGTCAACCGAGCCAAAGTTACCCTGACCGTCAACGAGTTTCATTCTCATATTGAAAGGTTGGGCAAGCCTAACCATAGCGTCGTAAACCGACGTATCACCGTGGGGATGGTATTTTGCTAAACACTCGCCGACTACTCTCGCACTTTTTTTGTACGGCTTGTCGGGCGTTAAGCCAAGGTCGTGCATCGCGTATAAAATTCTACGCTGAACGGGCTTTAAACCGTCTTCAACACGCGGAAGTGCTCTATCGAGTATTACGTATTCGGCGTAAGGAATCATTGAAGAATGTAGAACTTCTTCAATGCTACTCTGTATTACGTTCGTTCTATTTTCATTCTCCATAATTATTCTTCTTCCTTAACCTTAATCTCAAACTCTTGTTCCTTGTTGAAGTTTGCGTGTTTTTGAATATACTTTTTGCGCTCGTCAACCGCGTCACCCATAAGCGTGGTGATAAGCCTTTCGGTGTTTGCCGCTTCTTCAATGGTTACTTGCATTAAAAGTCTATTTTCGGGATTTAATGTAGTATCCCAAAGTTGTTCGGGGTTCATTTCGCCAAGACCTTTGTAGCGTTGAATTTGATATCCCCTACCAACCTTTTCTTGCTTTAACTTTCTTTCATTCTCGTCGTAAGCGTACTCAACCACGTCCTTTTTATAAACTTTGTAAAGGGGTGGCATACCGATATATACGTGACCCTCTTTGATAAGGTTTGGCATATAGCGATAGAAGAACGTGAGTAGTATACATCTTATATGATAACCGTCTTGATCGGCGTCTGATAAAATGATAACTTTATCGTAGTTTAGGTTGTTGATATTGAAATCGTCACCCATACCCGTACCGAGCGCGGCGATAATCGTTTTGATTTCTTCGTTCTTTAAAACTTCTACGGTAGATTTCTTCTCCGTGTTAAGCGGTTTACCACGAAGTGGTAATATCGCTTGGTGCTTTCTATCTCTACCTTCTTTTGCACTACCGCCTGCGGAATCGCCTTCTACTATAAATATTTCGTTAAGAGATGCGTCGCGACTACTACAATTAGCAAGTTTACCAAGAAGCCTAGTGCTGTCCGCACCAGATTTTGCACGGTTGAGTTCTTTAGTCTTTCTAACCGCTTCTCTTTCTTTTGCGGCGGACGTTGCCTTTTCAATAATAGCGTCGAAACACTTTACGAGTTTTTTGTTCTTTGCTATCTCGTTTAAAGCGTCGATAGTAACGCTTTCAACGGCTGGGCGAACTTCAACGTTTCCAAGTTTTCCCTTAGTTTGACCTTCAAACTGAGCGTTTTTAACCTTAACCGTTATAACGGCGGTGATACCTACTCTAAAATCTTCGCCGTTGAACGCTATGTCTTTATTCTTACCAGTAGCGTTCTTCTTAGCGTACTCGCCCATAAAACGAGTTAAGCCAGACTTAAAGCCAACGTCGTGCGTGCCACCGTCAACGGTGGGAATATTGTTTACGAAAGAGAATACGCTTTCACTATACCCGTCGGTATGTTGAAAGGACGCCTCTATCAAGATATCGTCTTTTTTATCCGTGAAATATAACGGCTCGGGATAAAGTACGTTTTTGCCCGTGTTGATATAGGAAACGTAGTCTTTGATACCGCCTTCCGACTTAAATACTAATTCTTCAGCGTTATCGGCCTTTCTTAAATCTTTGAACCTAAGTTCAACGCCCTTGTTTAAAAAGGATGTTTCCCTTAAACGATTGATAACCGTGTCCGCGTTAAACTCCACCGTTTCAAACACGGTAGCGTCGGGCTTAAACCTAACGAGAGTACCCTTTTTGATAGTTTTTATCTTCGTGTCGATAAGCGGGGCTTTGGGAACGCCTGATAAAACCTTATTTTGCGCCTTATCAAAATAAGAGTGGAATTCCATAGAATATACGGTTTTGTTGTAAACTTCAACTTTAAGCCATTCGGAAAGGGCGTTCGTTACCGATGCGCCAACGCCGTGAAGACCGCCTGAATAATCGTAGTTATCGTTATTGAATTTACCGCCTGCGTGAAGTTGAGTGAATATTACTTCTACACCTGAAATACCAGCGTCCGGGTGAATGTCAACCGGCATACCCCTGCCGTTATCTTCAACCGACGCGCTACCGTCAGGATGCAAACAAACGCTTACCGTGGTTGCAAAGCCGTTTGCCGCTTCGTCAACCGCGTTATCGATAATTTCCCACAAAATATGATGAAGACCTTTTGAACCCGTAGAACCGATGTACATACCCGGGCGAACTCTTACTGCTTCGAGTTCTTTAAGTATCTTAATATCTTCTGAACTATAACTTTTCTTAGCCAAAACCTTGCCCTCGCAAAATTAAAATCATACGAGACTATTCTACCACATATTGTAGAAAATATCAAGTTCTTTACACTAAATAATGTATATTTATATAAAAAAAGCAACCGCATTTAAGCAGTTGCTCTAAGTTTTATTCGTGGAAAGTTATGCTGTGATAGAAAGTTTTGCTAGATTTAGCGCCAAGAACGTCAATCGACTTTTTGTCTTCAATTTTTCTTGCGCTACCGTGAACGTCGGGAAGCCCAGTCCATGGCTCGATGGCGATAAACGGTTCGTCGCCCTCCGTCCAAAGAACTAAGTGCGGGAAATCTCCGTAATAAACTGTTAACTCTTCCTTATCACCACGGCAAAGGGTTGCGCGCTTAGATTTAACGTTTTCTATAATTATTGACTCTCCGTCGTTTTCAGGGATAAAGAAATCGCCAAGCGGTAACCCGCCACCCTTAATTTCTACGTCGCTATACTTATTGTTGATATAGTTTTCAGTTAATAGAGAATTTTTAACTGCCGTTTCATCAGTGTCAAACTTAATCGAGTACTCACTCACCTTGCCGTCAAGCGCGTAACCTTCGTGGCAACCTACGTTATAATACATCTTACTATCGCCGTGATTTTCCACTATATAGTAAACTTGAATGGTTGTGCAAGCGAGTTTAAACATTACCCTAAACTTAAAGTCAAAGGGGTAGATTTTCTTAGTTTCTAAACTGCTTTCTAAAAGGAAAGTTGCGGTGGTTTTTTCTTCGGTAACCACCTTATACTCCGATTTTCTGGCAAAACCGTGCGCCTTCATCTCGTACTTTTCGCCACCGATATCGTAGTAACCGTCCCACACGCAACCGTTGACTGGGAAAAGGATGGGCGCGTGGCCTTCCCACACGGGTGAGCCTTGCCAAATCTTTTGCTTGCCTAAAAATTTCACGCTGACTATTTCTGCGCCAAGCGTAGATATATCAACGGATAAGTAGTCGTTTGAAATATTGATAATTTTGCTCATAATTGTTCTCCTTACGGATATATTTTAGAGTTAATATCCGCTTTTGTCAAGAAGGATATTAAAATATTATTTTAAA
>JAZSOI010000053.1:0-7041 GCA_045536835.1 Christensenellaceae bacterium | reverse complement strand
ATACCTTACAAAACCCGACGGTAAATCTTGCTCGGCAACTGCTTAAATTAAGCAGCGAATGCTAAACGATTATTGTCTGCATTTAAATTTAAAATTGCCCGTTTTTACGAAGCCGTGCGCTTCGGTACGCTTACGAATGCCTCCCCGCGCAATCAAATCCGGTGCATCCCCATATTTAAAACCTAAAAGGTTTTTATCTGTAATTTCTAAGTTCCCTTTCGGTACTTCTTTGAATATCCCTTTGCTTGATAGTTTCCTTTTTGTCAAAGGTGTGCTTGCCTTTACATAAGCCCATTTTAACCTTACATAAACTGCCTTCAAAATAAACTTCAAGTGGAATAAGCGCGTAGCCCTTTTCGTTCACCTTGCCAACGAGTTTGTTAATTTCGGCACGGCGAAGGAGCAGTTTTCTATCGCGCTTACTATTTCTAGTGTTGTACGCGCCCGACTTATCGTATACGGCTATATGCATATTTTTAACAAACACTTCGCCGTTTGCAATAAGACAAAAACTGTCTTTCAAATTGATATTCCCCGCCCTAATCGACTTAACTTCCGAACCTTCTAAAACGATACCGCAATTGTAGGTATCTTCTATAAAGTATTCGTGGCGGGCTTGCCTATTCTCACTTATTAGTTTCATAATTTTATTGTAACAAAATTAACCTTTTTTTTCAAGTATTTTCATCTCGACTTTTCTTGCCCTACTGTCAACGCCTAAAACCTTAACGATTACTTCTTCGCCAAGAGTGTAGGAATTAACGCCGGAACGAAGGGTGTACGACGCTTGGTCGAGTTCGTAACGACCGCGCGGTAAAGACTCGACCTTTACAAGCCCTTCAACCGTGTTTTCAAGTTCAACGAACACGCCGTGATTAGTAACACCGCTAATTATAGCGTCGTAAATCTCGCCGATATGTTTTTTCATATAACGGCACTTGTAAAAATCGTCCATAGTGCGCTCGGCTTCGTCGGCGCGCTTTTCGTTTAAAGACGATATATTGCTAGCCTCGGTAACGAAAGATGAAAACCTAGATAAAACGTCCTTTCCACTTATTAAATCTTTGAGTATTGCGTGCACTACAAGGTCGGGAAACCGCCTTATAGGTGAAGTAAAGTGGCAGTAACACTTACTTGAAAGACCAAAGTGCCCTAAGTTTTCTGGGGAGTATTTCGCCTTTTGCATGGAGCGTAGCATAACTTTATTAACCACGCTAAATAGTGGCGTATCTTTAAGCCCGTCAAGTAGCGTTTGATAGTCTTTCGGGTGGCAAGTATCCGCGTTCCACTTAACCGTTATTCCAAGCGCTTTTAAAAAGAGTTTAAAACTTTCAACCTTTTCATTAGACGGCTTTTCGTGAACGCGGTAGATATACGGCATTTCAGCATAAAACGCGTATTCCGCAACCGTTTCGTTAGCAAGTATCATAAACTCTTCTATTATTTTATACGCGCCTTCGCTCTTTCTTGGTTCTACTATGATGTTTTTCTTATCGTCAACGAAAATGTGACTTTCCTTTACGGATAAATCAATATTGCCCCTTTCCCTTTTTCTCTTCGTTAAAATTTGTTGAAGGTCGTACATATCTTTGATAAGGGGAACGAACTCTTCGTAGCCGTCAACCACTTCACCGTCGATTATACTTTGAACTGCGGTGTAAGTCATTCTCTTTTTAGAACGAATAACGCCTTCTTTCACTTCAAAACTTCTAACTTCGCCGTTTAAGTCGATATCCATTATAACGGATAAAGTAAGCCTATCCACCCCTTCGTTTAACGAACAAATTCCGTTCGATAATTTTTTAGGTAGCATAGGGATAACGCGTTCGGGAAAATATACGCTCGTTGAACGAGCATACGCTTCCTTTCCTATCTCGGAATAAAATTTAACGTAATGAGAAACGTCTGCAATATGAACGCCGAGTTCATAGCCGTTTTTCTTTTTCTTAACGCAAACCGCATCGTCAAAATCGCGAGAGTCTTCCCCGTCTATCGTAACTGTTAAATCGGCGGTGAAATCAGTTCTACCCACCTTTTCTTCTTCGCTAACAACGTCTGGAATTTTAGGGAGTTCCGCGTTTACTTTATCGGGAAATTCTAGCGAGTAGTCAAAGGCTTTGATAATGGATAATTCTTCCGCCTTTAAATCAAACTTTTTGCCTAAGATTTCAATTATCTTTCCCTCGGGGTTTTTAGACTTTTCGGGGTACTCGGTTATTAAAACAACCACCTTATCGCCCGACTTTGCGCCCTTAGTGTTTTTTTGATGAACGTAGATATCAACGGAATAATTTCTATCGTCTGGGATGACGAAACCGTAGCCGTTCTCCCCGTCGAAAGTGCCCACTACTTTTTGAGTTCCGCGAGAGAGAATTTGAACTACTTTCGCCTCGTCAGTCGACCCCTTTAAAGACACTTGTTTCTTGATAACTACCGTATCGCCGTTGAGCGCGCCACCTAAACATTTGGGCGGAATAAAATAATCGCCACTATCCGTTATAACGAACCCAAAGCCACGTTCGTTTCCCTTAAACGTTCCCTTTAAAAGACCGCTGTTTTCAAACAAGACGAAACGGCCGTTATCGTAAACGATATGGCCTTCGCTTTCAAGTTCGTACACGGCGTTTATTACTGCGTTCTTTTCAAACCTAGCCTTTGCGCCCATAAGTTCGCACAAGCGTTTAAGCCCTAAACCTTCCGCCTCGCCACTATTAAATTTTTCAAGTAAAACGTCTTTTATAATCATATGTAATTAAATATTAAACTTAGCGAAAAAAATAAGGCGTGAAACGCTCACGCCTTAGTTTTATTTAGATACCTTTAATTAAAGACAAAATATAGAAAGTGATCATGCAAACTACCAAGATAATAATGGAAATTACGGTAAGTTTTTTCATCTTGCTTTCTAAAGTTTTGTTTTTATTTTTTCCGTAAAAGGTTTCGGACTGACCGCTAACTGCGCCGATGCCGTTAGAGTTGCCCGGTTGCATAATAACAACTGCGATTACGAAAATGGAAACTAAAACTGAAAGGATAAGGCATATTAAACTTAAAACCTTATATGCTTCATAAGAAATTGCCAATAAATTAAACATAAAATCACCTATTTAATGCTTTTTTGTGTACTTACTTATGCATTATAACACAAGTTTTTGTTTTTTACAACTGTTTTTTAAGCATTATTTGCTTTCAATTAACGAAACACCCGTCATTTCAGCAGGTTTTTCTTCTCCCATGATGTCAAGCATAGTGGGAGCGATATCCGCTAAGCATCCGCCAGCGCGAAGAGTTGCGCCTTTATATTTATTAGAAACTAAGATAAACGGAACTGGGTTCGTGGTGTGAGCGGTAAAGGGTTTTTCGCCCTTTTCGTCTTCAAACATTCTGTCTGCGTTACCGTGGTCTGCGGTAATTAACACGCTACCATTCTTTTCTAAAACCTTGTCAACTACTTTCTTAACGCAATTTTCAACCGTTTGAACGGCTTTAACCGCAGCGGTTTGAACACCGGTGTGACCAACCATATCGCAGTTTGCGTAGTTTAAGATAACCACTTCAAACTTATCAAGGTCAAGTTCACTAAGAACTTTATCGGTAACTTCTAACGCGCTCATTTCAGGTTGAAGATCGTAAGTTGCAACCTTGGGCGAAGAAATTAAATCTCTTTGCTCGTTCTTTTCGGGCGCTTCTACACCGCCGTTGAAGAAGAACGTTACGTGAGCATATTTTTCCGTTTCGGCAATTCTTAATTGATTATAACCTTTATCGGACAAAAATTTACCTAAAGTGTTGGTAAGTTTAATTTTCTTAAACGCAACCTTAACGTTTTCAAAAGTAGCGTCGTAGGTAGAGAAACCAACGTAGCAAGGTGCTAAGTAACCGGTCTTTCTCTCGAAACCGTCAAAACTTTCAACGGTGAACGCGCGAGTGATTTCCCTTGCTCTATCGGGGCGGAAGTTAAAGAAAATAATACTGTCACCCTTTTCAATAAGACCTACGGGTTTACCGCTATCGTCAACTACGTTAGTTGGAAGAACGAATTCGTCGGTTACACCGCTTTCATAACTATCTCTAACCGCAGTTTCGGGGCATTTTGCCTTTTCACCAGTACCGATAGTTAACATATCGTAAGCCTTTTCAACTCTATCCCAACGGTTATCTCTATCCATTGCGTAGTATCTTCCGCAAACGGATGCGATTTTACCAACGCCTAAAGCGTCGATTTCGCCTTGTAAGTCTTTGATAAAGTCTGCACCGCTGGTGGGCGCAACGTCACGTCCGTCTAAGAAACAGTGAACGAAAACTTTTTCAAGACCGCACTGTTTGCAAAGTTTTAAAAGTGCGAAAAGATGAGTTATGTGACTGTGAACGCCACCGGTTGACAAAAGACCGTAAAGGTGCAAACTCTTGCCATTTAATTTAGCGTTGTCGATAGCGTGTAAGAGTTCTTCGTTTTTAAAGAAGTCACCGTCTTTAATTTCCTTAGTGATACGAGTTAAGTCTTGGTAAACGATTCTACCTGCACCCATGTTCAAGTGGCCAACTTCGCTGTTACCCATTTGACCGTCGGGAAGACCAACGTCCATACCGCTTGCGCCAAGCGTAGTGTAAGGATAGTTATTTTTAAGGTTTTCAATAACGCCGGCGTTTGCCAAAGTGATGGCGTTACCGAACTCGTTACCTGCTAAACCGTAACCGTCCATAATAATTAAAACAACAGGATTAGTTTTCATAATTTCTCCAAAATTTTAACCACTCTTTGAGTGGTTAAAGTTAGTATATAACAAGTTATATAAAATTTTTTAACGCTGAGTTAGACCTTGTTGGTCATCGAAGTCTATCGGCTAAGCAGAAACGAAGATAGACGACGGAAATAACGGATTAAAATTATTTATTGTAATTTACGATTGCAGAGAAATCTGCCGCTTTAAGCGCTGCACCACCGATTAAGCCACCGTCGATTTCTTCCATTGCCATAAGTTCTTTTGCGTTAGCAGGTTTCATAGAACCACCGTATTGAATTCTAACGAGTGCTGCACAGTGTTCGCAGAAGTTTTCAGCAAGAACTTTTCTAATGTAACCGATAGTTTCGTTTGCTTGTTCGCTAGTTGCGGTTTTACCAGTACCGATAGCCCAAACTGGTTCGTAAGCGATAACGAGTTTAGTAAGTTCTTCAACGCCCTTTAAACCTTCAACGATTTGTCTCTTTAAAACGTCTTCAGTCTTGCCGGTTTCTCTTTCTTCTAAGGTTTCACCAACGCAAACGATGGGGATAAGACCTTTCTTTAACGCTTGTAAAGTTCTCTTGTTAACGGTTTCGTCAGTTTCAGCAAAGTATTGTCTTCTTTCGCTGTGACCGATGATAACGTATTCAACGCCGAGTTCTAAAAGCATGTCCGCCGAAATTTCACCGGTGTACGCGCCACTTTCAGCAAAGTGAACGTTTTCAGCGCCAAGTTTGATATTAGAGCCTTTGAGTGCTTCGCCTACTGCGTAAATGTCAGTTGCGGGAACGCAAACTACAACGTCACAGTCTGCATCCTTTACCAAAGGTTTAAGTTCGTTTACGAGTGCTACGCCTTGACTGGGCGTAAGGTTCATTTTCCAGTTACCTGCTATAATTGCTTTTCTCATTTTCATATCTCCAAAATTTTATCTTTTTATTAGTTTTTCTCGTTTAAACATGCAATACCTGGTAAAACTTTACCTTCAAAAAGTTCAAGGGACGCACCGCCACCAGTCGAGATGTGGCTCATCTTATCAGCAAAGCCGAGTTGTGCAACTGCCGCTGCGCTATCGCCACCACCGATAATAGTAGTTGCGCCTTCCGCTTCAGCCATAGCCTTAGCAACTGCGATAGTTCCCTTTGCTAAAGTGGGGTTTTCAAATACGCCCATAGGTCCGTTCCAAATAACCGTCTTAGCGCTCTTTACCTTGCTTGCGAAAAGTTCCATAGTCTTGTTACCGATATCAAGACCCATCATATCTGCAGGAATCTTGTCGCTATCAACTACCGATACTTCAATTTCAGCATCGATGGGACTTGGGAAATCTTCAGCGATAGTCGTATCGATAGGAAGAACGAGTTCTTTGCCAAGTTTTTCAGCCTTTTCTATCATTTCGTTGCAGTAATTAATCTTTTCAAGGTCAACGAGTGAAGTACCAACTTCATAACCCTTAGCCTTTAAGAAGGTGTACGCCATACCACCGCCAACGATTAAAGTATCGCACTTTTCAAGTAAGTTAGAGATAACGTTTAATTTATCTGCAACTTTTGCACCGCCGAGTACTGCTACGAAAGGTCTAACGGGGTTTTCAAGCGAGTCTGCCATAACGGAAAGTTCCTTTTCGATAAGGAAACCGCAAACTGCAGTCTTTACTAAGCCGTATTCAACGATAGCAGCGGTTGATGCGTGTGAACGGTGAGCAGTACCGAACGCGTCGTTAACGTAAACGTCAGCAAACGCAGCGAGTTTCTTGCAGAACTCTAAGTCCTTACCTTCTTCGCCAGCGTCAAAACGAGTGTTTTCAAGTATTAAAACTTCACCGTCTTTAAGCGCTTCAACCTTAGCGCAAGCGTCAGCACCAACGGTATCGGTTGCGAAAGTTACTTTTCCGCCTAAAATTTCGTTAAGCCTGTCCGCTACCGGCTTTAAAGTGAACTTCTTAACGTCCTTTTTAGCCTTTTCAATATATTCAGCGGTTGCTGCTGCTCTCTCTTCTTCAGGGAGTGCTTCAACGGCTTTCTTTTCTTTCTTGTTAAGTTTAATCTTCTCGTTGAAGATATTGTGGGGTTTACCCATGTGCGAGCAAAGAATAACTTTTGCGCCGTTTTCCATAAGGTATTTGATGGTGGGAAGCGCGCCGTTGATTCTGTTTTCGTCAGTAATAACGCCGTCCTTCATAGGAACGTTGAAATCTACTCTTACAAGGCATTTTTTACCTTTAACTTCAATGTCTTTAACAGTTAATTTATTCATAGAATAACTCCTTCAATTTTTACTATTAACATTTTAATCTTTTTTTAACGCCTTGTCAAAC
>JAZSOI010000015.1:0-8114 GCA_045536835.1 Christensenellaceae bacterium | reverse complement strand
GTTTTTGAAAACTCACTCACTTTACAGCGAAACGGTTGAGTTTTCCCCGATTATTCGCTCAAAAAAGGCAAGCGATATCTTAAACGAAATAATTTTAGAAAACGAAAGGGCGGATAACTTTTCAAGTTCGCTTATTGAGGGCAAGATTATTGAACTTCTAGTTCTAATCAACCGAAACTTTTCTAAAACGAAACCCGAGCCAAGTTTTAAGGCGCACAAAAAAACGAATATCGTAAAGGAAACGCTTGACTACTTAAAGGTTAATTTTAAAAAGAAGTTATCCGTTGACGAAATTTCTTCTTCGCTTGCGTTTAGCAAGAGTTATCTAAGCCACGCCTTTAAAGAAGTTACTGGCTACTCGATAATTTCTTACGTAAACCTTTTAAAGTGCCAGTGCGCAACCGCGCTTATAAAAGGCGGTTCAACTATTTCTCAAGCGTGCGCTGAGTGTGGGTTTACGGACTTATCCTACTTTACTAGAATTTTCAAAAAAACGATGGGATATCTTCCGTCCGCAATAAAAAAATAATGCTTTGGCGTTTTCGCCAAAGCATTTTAAATTCTTACCGTTTTGCAAATTTTATATAACGGAAAAAATAGAAAAGTTACGGTTATTAGCGTACATAAAAGTTGGGGAATCATAGTTGCCATTGAAGAGATAAAATAGGCTTTTCTCGCGTTTTCAGTAAAGCCGTAAAAAGTGGTTGTGATAAAGTTATCAAGCAAGGTAAATAGCGCCGTCATAATAACGGCAACGGCTACGATAACCACGATTTTTTTAACGCTTATCCCTTTGTTAAACGCTCTTCCTAGCAACCCGAACGTTATCGCAAGCAGGTTGTAATAAATTAGATACAAAATTATAACGTTTGGAAAAAACCCAAACAAAAAGCACCTAAGTAGAGAGAACGCCGTTGCAACTATACAGCCCCTTAAAACGCCGAAACAATAAAAGAAAGTGACCGATAGGACGGTTACTATTTCTATCCCAGACACCGCGCTCAGCGCAAACTGACCGCCTATTAGTAGCGCTATAAACACGCTTATAATTGAAATTTCTTTTGCTGTTTTCATTAAAAATACTTATAAACCCAAACGTAAGTGCAACCGCTTTTAACGGTTAATTCTTCCGCGCCGTAGATTGCGGAGCCGTACGTTTTGCCGTCGTACTCAACCTTTCCCCAAGCGACGTTTGAAAGTTCTTCATCGTCTGTGTAAAGCATCCAAGCGCTCGACCAGTCGCTAGCGTTTTCTAAGCCGTTTATAGACTTTACCATTCCGTTTTCTATAACGAAATTATCGTCTAATCCGTCCATAACGTCAACTAATTTTTTTCCGTCACTATCATCATAGCACTTGATGATAACGAACTCATCCGTTTCCTTTAAAACGTAAGTTTCAGGTTTTTTGCACCCGCTAAAAAGTAAGAAAACGCAAGCGGTGATAAGTAAAAGTGGTAATAGTTTTTTCATAAAAAAATCTCCTTTCTAATTTAAGAAAAGAGAGTACACCGTAAAAATACGGCTATCTCTCGATTTCCTTTGCCCAAAAACGATAAGATAATTTCATTGAGCGGTAGGCATTCCGACTTTTACGGCAATGACTGTTGCGGTGGATTTGCACCACGCTTTCCCTACGAGTAAACCCCTTGGCGCTCAATATATCATTTATATTTTTATTATACCATATTGATTTTTTGAAGTCAATATAGTATAATTATCTTAACTGATTTTAAGGAGAAATTGTATGAACACAAAAACTTATTTATATGAAAACTTGTGGACGGAAAAGGAAACTACCGTAGTTTCTCAAGGCAGTTTATCCGCAAGTATTTTTACCTACTCAACCGGCGTTAAGGCTATAAAGATTTCCAACTCTAAAGGCTACGCTACTATTCTTCCCTATATGGGTCAAATGGTGTGGAGCGCGGTGTTTAACGGCAAAGACCTTAGAATGAAATCTATCTACGACGAGCCTGTTCAATGCAAGCAAGTGTACGGCGAGTCCTACGGTTGCTTTTTAATGCATTGCGGTTTAACCGCTATGGGTAACCCTACTAGCGAAGATACTCACCTTCCGCACGGCGAACTTCCCATTGCTAAGTATAATTCCGTGTTCGTAGTATCTGGCTGTGACGAAAAGGGCGAATTTATCGGCGTTTCGGGCATTTACACGCACAAGGCGTGCTTTGAACTTAACTACGAGTTTATTCCGCTCGTTAAACTCTACGCCGACCAAACTTATTTAGACGTTAAGGTAAACTTTACTAACAATAAAGACGTTCCGCTTGAATACTACTACCTTTGCCACATCAACCACCGCCCAGTAAACGGTGCTAAACTTTGCTACACGGCTGACAGAAAGCAAATTAAGATTAACCACGAAGTTCCCGAAAACCACTGGAACAAGCAGGCGGGTGACAAGACTAACGCATACCTTAATATGCTCGATACTAACCCCTATTTAATGGATACCGTTGGCGAAGAATTCCAGTCGTATCACCCAGAAATCGTTATGTGCGCTAAATATCAAGCGGACGAGGACGGAAACGCTTACACTATGCAAGTTAACCCCGACGGCACGGCAACTTACGTTATCCACCGCCCCGAAGAACTCCCCTACGGCACTAGATGGATTTCTCGTACCGACGATGAAGACGCAATGGGTATGGTTCTTCCCGCAACTAGCGAACACCTTGGCAAACTCTACTGCCAAAGAAACAACCAACAACGCTATCTCAAAAAGGGCGAGAGCGTAACTTACACTATGCAAACGGGCGTTCTTTCTAAAGAAGACGCGGATAAGATGCAAGCAAAAATTAAAAAATTAGGTTTCTAATTAAACTAAAAAGAGACTCGTTTGAGTCTCTTTTTTTACGCTTTAAAAAAGTGATTTTCAACTTCTTGGCAAATATAGTGATAAACTGGAAGGTGAAGTTCTTGAACTTTAAACGTTTCAGTTTCCGGAACGCAAACCAAAACGTCTGCTATATCTTTAAGCAACCCACCGCTTTTGCCAGTAAGCGCGACAACTTTAACGCCCAAAGCCTTGGCAACCTTAGCCGCTTGAACGACGTTTTTAGAGTTTCCCGACGTTGAAATTGCAATTAAGACGTCCCCTTCTTTTGCCAAGGCGAAAACGCCTTGCGCATAGATAAGCGACGGCTCAACGTCGTTACAAAACGCCGAGTTAAGCCCGTAAATCGACGGCAAGTTAATCGCAGGTAAACCCTCTTGAAGATTACTTGTAATCTCTTCTTCGAGCGGATAGCGTTCGTTCATTTTTTCAAGCAATTCTTGACTTATAGGGCGTTTTTTCTTAAAACCTTTCATAAGTTCGCCAACTATATGCTCACCGTCCGCACTACTTCCGCCGTTACCGCAAATAAGCACTTTTCCGCCGTTTTTATAAGCCTTTATTATCTCGCTAACGGTACTTTCTATTTGAGTTTTTATAACGCTTAAACTTTCGTATCTTTTAATTAAATCGTTAATCATTATTTCCCCCTATTTCGCCTTTAACTTTTTTAATATACGGAATTAAAACGCACGCATACGCAACTATCGACAACATCCACGAAACTGGGAACGCCGTGTAAATTAAAGTGAAATTACCCGTTAGTTTATACATGACGTTAAGCCAAATTATTCTAAATATAGTCGCGGTAAAAATCGCTATAATCATTGCGGTAAAACTTTTACCTAAGCCCCTAAGCGTATAACTTAAAACGTTCATAATTCCGCAAAGAGAGTAAAACATCCCTATGCCGATAAACCTTTTGTACGCGTAGTCTATAACTTCAACGTCGCTCGTTATAAACCAACCACGGGTTTTAATATAAGTAACGCGCCAAAGCCTAAAACTACGCCCATAACTAGATTTATGATAACGGCGTAAACTATCGCCTTTTTAATTCTAGTAAAGTCTTTCGCGCCGTAGTTTTGGCTAACTATCGTAGTTATTGCGGTTGCAACCCCAGTCATTGCGGTGTTTACGTAGTTTTCCACTTGAGAAGAGTACGACGCACCCGCTATCGCCTTGTCGCCAAACAAGTTAACAGTCGACTGAATAAACACGTTAGCCAAAGCAAAAAGTGACGACTGTATGCCCGACGGAACGCCTATTTTGATAACTTCTATAAGTTCTTTTTTGTAAAATTTGAAATACTTAAACCTAAGTTTTACAACGCCGTTCGCCTTTAACAAACGGATAATACAAAGCACCGCCGCAACGCCTTGGGATATTACCGTTGCGATTGCAACGCCTTCAACGTCCATTCCTACGACTAAAACGAAGAAAATATTAAAACCTACGTTTAATATTCCGCCTATTATTAAATAGATAAGCGGACGTTTACTATCCCCCGCCGCCCTAAGTATTGCAGAGAAGAAGTTGTAAAGCATAACGAGTGGCATACCCGTAAAATAGATTTGCAAATATTTTACCGCGTAGTCTAAAACGCTATCTTTACAATTCATAAGCATTAATAATGGGCGCGCCAACGTCCACCCAACGACGACGAGAAACAAGCCAATACATAAACTTAAAGGAACGCTCATTCCAACGAGTTTTTTAACGGACTCATCGTCCTTTGCGCCAAGTTTTTTAGACACGACGATGTTAACGCCTATCGAAATTCCCACGAAAAGCATCGTGAGTAAGTTTATCAGCGGTGTGGTTGCGCCAACCGCCGCAACGGCTCTATCGCCACCAGCAGAGATTGCACCTAAAACTGCAATGTCTGCCGTGTTGAAAACTAGTTGCAAAACGTTAGTGAGTATTATCGGTATGGAAAACAGTATTATTTGCCTAAAAAGATTGCCTTTGGTGAAATTTTGCTCTATTTTCCCTTTGCGATATTTGTGTTGCGCGGATATTTTATGCGCGTGATTATTAACTCCCATATATTTATTATATCATTTAATTTTTCAAGATGCTATGTAAAATTCGTCAACAAATATGTAAAACTTATCAATTTTGCGCTTTAATTTTAAATTTTTTAAGCATGGGAAGCAGCACTATGCACAAAGCAAGTGAAGTTACTATCCAAGTTGCAGGATAGGAAACGAAGATTAAAACGTAACTTGGAATTACGGCAAACATTACGTTTACCCAAACAATTCTTAAAACGCACGAACCTAAAAGACAAATTATCATGCTCGTGGTGCTCTTTCCAAGCGCACGCATCGTGTAGGAAAAAATTTCCATAATACCGCAAATAAAGTACGGAAGACATACTAATAGCATTCTGTCAAACGAATACTTAACTACTTCCGCATCCCCAGAAATCGCCATTACGATGGGTTTACAAAGCAGCGTTCCTATACCGCCTAGAACTATTCCCAGCACCGAAGTTAGCGCTAAGCCGTAGCCTATCGTTTTGAATATTCTATCAAACTTTTTAGCGCCGTAGTTTTGGCTTATGAAACTCATTATCGCAACGGAAACGGCGTTCATAGCAACGTAAACGTACGCTTCTATTTGAACTGCGTACGCCGAACCCGACATTGCAGTTTCTCCACAAAGGTTAATAGTCTTTTGAATAAATACGTTGGAAAGAGAAAAGAGTGAACTTTGAATTCCCGACGGAACGCCGACTTTAATAATTTCTAAAAGTTCTTTCTTGTAAAATTTACAATATTTAAACTTTAATCTAACCACGCCTTTCGCTCTTAATAACTGAATTAAGCAAAGGAGTGCCGAAACGCCTTGGGAAACGACGGTTGCAATGGCAACGCCCTCTACCGTCATATCTAAAACTACGATGAAGAAAACGTTTAAGCCAACGTTTACAATACCCCCTATTAAAAGGTAGATAAGCGGACGTTTGCTGTCCCCCGCCGCTCTCATTATAGACGATAAGAAGTTGTAAAGTATTACGAGCGGAATACCTAAAAAGTAAACTTGAACGTACTTTGCCGATAGTTCGATAACGGCGGGGTCGCTCTTCATAAGTTCAAGGAAGAACCTTGCTCCAAACCAACCTACAAACACTAGCCCCGCACCGAAAATAAGGCTTAAAAGTATACTCATTCCTATGGTTTTTTGAACGCCTTCTTCGTTGTGCTCGCCAAGGTATTTAGAGGCAAGCACGTTAACGCCTACCGATAAGCCTATAAATAGCGAAGTTATAAGGTTTATGAGCGAACCAGTTGAACCAACGGCGGCAACTGCCGTGTTGTCAACTAAAATACCTAAAACTATAACGTCAGCGGTGTTGAATAATATTTGTAAAACGTTAGTAAAAATTAAAGGAAGAGCAAAGAGTATCATTTGCTTTAAAAGCGGACCTTGAGTAAAGTCCTTTTCAATTCTTCCTTTCATATATCCGCGAATTTTGACTCTTCTTACGCGACTATTCATAAAAAATCTCCGTATCTATTCAAAAAAGCATAAATTAACGATAAGAAACATTAGTTTCTTATCGTTAGATGGTGTGTTTAGTTTTTAATCTTCATAGATGGGGAATTTCTCGCAAAGTTCAATAACTTTCGACTTAACTTCTTCTTTCTTCTCTTCAAAGTTAAAGGTAATGTCGTAGATAAACTCTGCAATCATTTCCATTTCTTTTTCTTTAAAGCCACGCGAAGTAACGGCAGGAGTGCCTATTCTTACGCCACTAGTTACGAACGGACTTTGTGGGTCGTTAGGAATTGAGTTCTTGTTTAAAGTGATGTGAACTTCATCTAAGCGCTTTTCAAGTTCTTTACCAGTAATGCCAGTTTCAATAAGGTCAACGAGCATAAGGTGGTTATCCGTTCCGCCAGAAACGAGTTTAAAGCCTTTTTTAACGAGCGCGTCGGCAAGCACTTTTGCGTTCTTAGCAACTTGAATTTGATATTCTTTAAATTCGGGCTTTAACGCTTCGCCAAGCGCAACTGCTTTCGCCGCAATAATATGCATGAGCGGACCACCTTGAGTTCCGGGGAAAACCGCCTTATCAATCGCTTTTGCAAACTGTTCTTTGCAAAGTATCATACCGCCGCGAGGACCGCGCAAAGTCTTGTGAGTGGTAGTGGTAACGACGTCAGCGTACGGAACTGGGTTTTCGTGAACGCCAGCGGCAACGAGGCCTGCAATGTGCGCCATATCTACCATAAAGTACGCACCAACTTCGTCTGCAATTTCTCTAAACTTTTTAAAGTCAATCGCTCTAGCATATGCACTAGCACCTGCTAAAATGAGTTTGGGTTTATGAGTTACGGCAAGTTCTCTAATTTTATCGTAGTCTAAAACTTGCTTATCTAAACTTACTTCGTAGGGAACAATGTTGAAATATTTACCAGAGATGTTAACGGGTGAACCGTGAGATAAGTGGCCGCCGTTAGCAAGCGAGAGTGAAAGCACCGTATCGCCCGGGTTTAATAACGCAAAGAAAACGGCAAGGTTTGCGTTCGCACCGCTGTGTGGTTGAACGTTAGCGTGTTCAGCGCCGAATAATTTCTTAGCGCGTTCTCTAGCGATTTCTTCAACTTCGTCAACGTAAACGCAACCGCCGTAATAACGCTTTCCGGGATAACCTTCGGCGTACTTGTTAGTAAGCACCGTGCCAGCGGCGAGAAGAACCGCTTCGCTTACGATATTTTCAGAAGCGATAAGTTCGATATTTTGTTGTTGGCGTTTAAGTTCTCTATCGATAGAAACAAAAACTTCATTGTCAAGATTTTTTAGTTTGTCAAAAAACATATACGTTCCCCTTTAGGTTTTTATACTGAATTAAGTATACTTTACTTCTAAAGTAAAGTCAAAGGAAAACTTGATTTTTTTAAAAAATTAAAATTTGTACTTGGGGAAAATACGTTTTTTGATTTATGTTTACGGTTTATTCACGTTTAAAACCGTTATACTAGCGTTTTTTGATTTCGCAACTCGTAGTTGCGGAACGTTGCTATTCAAAAATGGTTGTAGGCGTGCATATTGTATAATATACTAATTTCGTTACTTATATAAAGGAGTAAACAATGACTATAGGCGAAAAAATAGCAAATCTTAGGCAAAACAAAAAAATTTCACAAGAAGAGTTGGCTTTTGAACTCGACGTTTCAAGGCAAGCAGTATCAAGGTGGGAAATGGACCAAGCCATTCCGCAAGTTGATAAAATATTGCAACTGTGT
>JAZSOI010000039.1:0-37686 GCA_045536835.1 Christensenellaceae bacterium | reverse complement strand
TTTTAAACAAACCTTTAAAAATGCCTAAAATCACTTATTCTACCGCTGATTTTAAGACCGAAGATAAGTTGACGGTTGAAGTTAAAGATACTGAACTTTGCCCAAGATACGTTGCGTCGTACGTTGAAGACGTGAAACTTGGTGAGTCGCCCAAGTGGATGCAAAAAAGGCTTAACAGCGTTGGCATTAGAGCAATTAGCAATATCGTTGACGTTACGAACTTCGTTTTAACTGAAATCGGCCAACCAATGCACAGTTTTGATTACTCTTATCTTGAAGGCAATAAACTCGTTATCCGCAAAGCAGAAAACGGTGAAAAAATCACTACTCTTGACGATAAAGAGTTTGAATTGAACGATCAAAACTTAGTTATTTGCGATGAGAAAAATCCGCAATGTATCGCAGGTATTATGGGCGGAAAATCAAGTTCTATTGAAGAAAGCACGAAAGCAATCGTGTTTGAATCGGCAATGTTTAAGCGCGATAGTATTCGTAGAACTTCGAGAGCGCTCGGCAAACGTTCGGATTCTTCTTCGCGTTTTGAAAAGGGAACTGACGCGTACATTGCTGAACTTGGTATGAAGCGTGCTTTATCACTTATTGACGAACTTAATATCGGTAAAATTGCAAGTTCTTATATCGACGTTAATTCCGTTTCGTTAGAGCCTAAGAAAATTGTTACGAAGGTATCTAAAATCAATAAAGTTTTAGGTATAACCGTGCCGTCACAAGTTATTGAAGATATTTTAACAAGGCTTAATTTTGGCGTAACGATAAATGACGACGATTTAGTTGCGGTTATTCCGCAGTATCGTGACGACGTTGAAGATTATCCTGATTTAGCCGAAGAAGTTATAAGAATGTACGGTTACGACCATATTGAAAACACTCTTTTAAAAGACGCGTCTATTACCGTTGGCGGTCTTAATAAAGAGCAAAAAGACCTTAATAAAGCGAAAAATTACCTTGTTTCTCAAGGTTTTTCGGAAGCGGTTACTTATTCGTTTGTATCTGAAAAGGAATACGATACCTTTATCCTTGATAAAGATAGTGACGAGTATAAATTTATTAAGATTTTAAACCCTCTCGGCGAAGATTTATCGGTTATGAGAACTGCGGTTATGCCGTCGCTCGTTAGAGTCATCGTTAACAATATTAACAAGAAAAACTTATCTGGTAGACTTTTCGAGTTTGCTAAAACTTATAATCCCAAGGCTTTACCGCTTACTGAACTTCCTGTTGAAAACGAAGTTTTAGCGCTCGGTATGTTTGGCGATGAAGATTTCTTCACGATAAAAGGCGTTATTGAAGGTTTATTAGAAGTTTTAGGTGCAACCTTTAAGGTTGACTTTAAAAAGTGTGAAAGGTTGTTTATGCACCCGACTAGAAGCGGTGAAATAGTTATCGGCAACCGTTCTATCGGTTATATCGGCGAACTTAATCCTAAAATCAACGAAAAACTCGGCGTTGATAAGCGACTTTACGTTGGTGAAATTAAGTACGGCGTAATCTCTAAAATGCTTAATAAGAAACTCTTATTTAAGCCTTTCCCGAAATTCCCGTCTGTTGAACGCGACTTGGCGCTCGTTATGGATAAGAGCGTAACTAACGGCGACACTTTAAGACTTATCAAGAAATATTCCGATAAATCTCTCGTTTCTATCGAACTTTTTGATATTTACGAAGGAAATCAACTTGAAAGTGGCAAAAAGAGTATGGCTTACCACTTAACGTTTAGCAACCTTGAACGTTCGCTCACTTTAGAAGAAGTTGACGCTTCCGTTGCAAAAATCTTAGCAGGACTTCAAAGTTCTAATATAGTTTTAAGATAAAAAAAGACTTGCCCGTCATTTATGGCGGGCAAATTTTATAAAAACACTTTAAATTATACAAAAAATAAAGTACAATATAGTTATGTGTGAAATATTAGCGCCGGCAGGCTCGAAAGAAAACTTAATATCTGCAATAAATGCGGGCGCTAACGCCGTGTACTTAGGTCTTACAGATTTTTCCGCAAGAAAAACTGCGGAAAACTTTTCGCTTGAAGACTTAAAATACGCGGTAGCATACGCAAAAACGTTTGGCGTTAAGGTATACGTAACCGTTAATACGTTAATTAAAGATAGTGAAATCAACGCTCTTTTAAACGATATTAACGTAGCATATTCGTACGGTGTTGACGCGTTTATTTTGCAAGACGTATTCTTAGGCGAATATATTAAGAAAATTATGCCAAGTGCAATCTTGCATTTATCAACTCAGGCGGGCGTTTGCAACGTGTACGGTGCTAAACTTGCTAAAAAACTAGGTTTTTCACGCGTAATTTTAGCAAGAGAAACGAAACTTAAAGATATTGAAGAAATTTCTAAGATAATAGAAACTGAAGTCTTTATTCAAGGCGCACTTTGTACGTCGCTATCAGGTCATTGTTACTTTTCTTCTTTCGTTGGCGGTAATAGTGGCAATCGTGGGCTTTGCAAACAGCCTTGTAGAAAGGAATATTCCATTGAAAATAACGGAAAAACGGTTAAAAAGGGTTATTTAATCTCGCTTGCAGACCTTTCCGTTGGTGAAAACATCAAAGTTTTAAAAGATTTGGGCGTTTCTTCCTTTAAAATCGAAGGTAGACTTAGAAGTAAAGAATACGTTTATTCCGCCGTTAAATACTATAAAGATTTACTTTTAGGGAATAATTCAACTGACACGTTAAACGCGCTTAAAGTGGCGTTTAACCGCGGAAATTACACGAAAGGACTTGCTTTTTCGCAAAAAGATGACTTTATTTCCGATAAAGTTCAAAATAATTTAGGTTTATTTATAGGAAAAGTTAAAAATGTTATAAAAGACAAGATTGTTTTTGACAAAAACTTTGATTTGGCGGTAGGCGATTCCTTTAAAATTATAAGAAACGGCTACGAAGTTGGCAACGCAACCACGGTTTTAGTTGGGAACAGGCAAGTTGTTAAATATAACGGCGACGTAAAAGTTCAAGATAACGTTCATTTAACTAAAAAAACCGACCTTTATTCCTTACTTTCAAACAAAGATATTAAAAAAGAAATTACTGTTAACGTATTTTTAAAGTCGGGAAGTCCTTTAAAGTTTAGTTGTGATGGGATTGAAGTTGAAACTGAAACCGTAATTGAACAAGCAAAAAGTTCACCCATAACTAAGGAAGGCGTTATTTCGTGCCTTAATAAAACTGACGTTTATCCATATATTGTTAAAGTTAAATTTGAAAACTTTGACGATAATTGTTTTATCGTTAAAAGCGTTTTAAATAAATTAAGAGCAAGTCTTTACGAAGAGTTGTTTTATAGAAAAATCTTTAAAAACGCTTATAATATCGAAAAATATGAGATTTATAATAATTTAGATTTTTCTAATAAACATACTGATGCAGTCATTGTTTCAAACATTGAAGACTGCTTAGATTTTGAAAATATTATCTATTTCCCAACCGATTATATAAATGCATCTATCCCTAAAACCGATAAAAAAGTTTGGCTTTATATTCCGCCGTTTGCAAGTGGTGAAGATTTAGAAATCATCGATAAAATAGTTTCAAATTTTTACGGTGTGTACGGTGACGGCGTTTGGGTTTACGAATATGCAAAGTTTAAGGGCTTAAACTTATTTGCAGGCGTTGGATTTAACGTATTTAATAGCGTTGACGTTAAATTTTTAAACGATAACGGCGTTTATAATATTTGCGCGTCTAAAGAACTTTCTATTAAAGAAATTGATGGGTTGAATTATCCGCTATTTATATTAAACGACAGTGCGATTGAAATTATGGATTTAATATATTGTCCGTTCTCTAAAAATTGTAAAAATTGCGAAATAAAGGGCGATTTTACACTTATTGATAAGGATAATAGACGTTTCACAGTTAAAAAATACGAAATAAGCGAATGTAGATTTAAAGTTTATAATAACGCGCGACTTAAAAAGATTTACGGGCACTTAAGCCTTGTTGATAATTCAATAAATTTACCATCGATTATTACGAACGGCAATTATATAAAAGGTATCAAATGATAGAGAGAAAAGTTATTCAAACGTTAGAATTTGATAAGATTTGTGAAAAGGTTAGCAGTTTTGCAGTTTTAGATACGTCTAAAAGCGAAATCTTAAATTTAGAAATTGCTACCGACTTTTCTAGTGCAAAATTCTTGCTTGAAAAAACTAACGAAGCGTATAATCTATTTTTAAAAGGTGTTAAAGGCGTATTATATTTTGATAGAATTGATGAAGAGTTGTCGCTTGCAAAAAAACTATCCACGTTAACGCCTGCGTCACTTTTAAGGGTAGCAAGACTATTAAAATCGTCTAGAATTACGCACAGCGAAATTTTAGAATTTGCTGAAAATTCATCTATACTTTACGGTATTGCTTGTCGTATGTTTTTCGATAATTACTTAGAAAATGAGATTTTTTCTAAAATCGTTAGCGATGAAGACGTGTCTGATAGAGCGTCTGAAAAATTATATTCTATCCGCCAAACTATAAAGCGCATTAACGAAAAGATTAGAGAGCGACTTCAAGGATATATGAGAACTAACGCAAATAAATATTTGCAAGATAACGTCGTATCTATGAGAAACGGAAGATACGTAGTTCCCGTAAAATCCGAGTACGTCGGCGCGTTAAAAGGCTTTATTCACGATAGGTCTGCAAGCGGAAACACTTTCTTCGTTGAACCGCAAGAGATTTTAGACCTTAACAACGACCTCCGCCGTGAAATTCTTGCCGAACAAGTTGAAGTTGAGCGCATTTTATACGAACTTACTGAAAAAGTTAGTTCAATAGCCGATAATTTAGAAGAAAATATAGGGTATTTAACCGATATTGATATCGCATTTGCAAAGGCGGAGTATTCCTATAAGATAAAAGCGGTGTACCCAGAACTTAATGCAAACGGCGTTATTGAGATAAATAACGGTCGCCACCCTTTAATTTCGCCTGAAAAAGTAGTGCCTATATCGATAAATTTTGGAAAAGGCTACAAATACGTTTTAATTTCAGGCCCAAACACTGGTGGTAAAACGGTTACTTTAAAACTCGTTGGTCTATTCGTTTTAATGAGTTTATCAGGTATTTTTATTCCGGCAAGCGAGGGTAGTAAAATATCCGTTTTCGATAAAGTTTTTTGTAATATCGGGGACGAGCAAAGTATTGAAAACAGTTTATCAACGTTTTCGTCGCACATTAAAAACGTAAAGTATATAATTGATAACGCAAACGACAAATCTCTCGTTTTAATCGACGAAATTGGCGCTGGAACAGACCCTGAAGAAGGTGCTTGCTTAGCGCAATCGTTCCTTGAAAAACTTATAAGTTTGTCGTCTTACGGCGTTGTAACTACGCATTACTCTTCGCTTAAAGAATACGCATTTTTAAGTGATGATATAATAAACGCATCAATGGACTTTAACAGCGATACTTTTTCGCCGTTATACAAAATCAATATGGGAACGCCGGGAAATTCTAACGCAATTGCGATTTCAGAGCGTTTAGGCGTCGATAAAGAGATAATTTTGCGTGCTAAATCGTTGCTTTCAACTGAAAAAGTTCAACTTGACAAAGTTTTAATTGAAGCCGAAAAATCAAGAATTGAAACGGAGAATTTAAAGCGTGACATCGTTGAACTTAAAAACAAAGAGACGGAAATTTACGAAAATCTTTTAAAAGATAGGGAAAAGTTTGATAAAGAGCGTGAAAACTTCCTTCTTAAAGCAAAGACTGAAGCGAGAAAAATAGTTAACGAAAAACTTGAAACTGCCGAAGAACTGCTTGATGAAATGAAAGAAATTTTCAAAAAACAAGAGTATATGGATTCGGATCTCGTTAAGATGTCAACGCTCAAAAATAAGATAGAAAGCGAAAAGTACAATCTTAATAAAACTGACACTAAAACCGTACCATATGCTAAAGCGGACGTTAAAAAGTTAAAAGTAGGCGATAAAGTCTACGTTAATTCGCTTGCCGATACGTGCGAAATTTTAGAGATAAACGATAGAAAAAGTACCGCTTGGGTACTTGCAGGCTCACTAAGAATTAACGTAAAATTCGACGATATTTACTTTATTCCGTCAAAATCAAAGGAAAAATCTAAACCTACAATTTCAATTAAGCGAGAAAATTCACTTAATATAAAAACTGAAATTAACGTGATAGGTAAAAATTTAGACGATGCGCTTTTAGAGGTTGAAAAGTTTATTGACGGAGCACTCCTTTCAAATTTTGAAGAAGTGAAAATTATTCACGGCAAAGGCTTAAATATACTTAGCCGTGGTATTCAAAAGATGTTAAAGTCGCATAGGAGAGTTGAAAGTTTCCGTTTTGGCGCTTATGGTGAAGGGGAAACTGGCGTTACTATCGTTAAACTCAAATAGTTGTAATTTTTTTATAGTTATGATAAAATCATAATCGGTGATTATATGAACAATAATAGATATTACGAATTTAATATTCAACCAATTAACGAAAAACGTGAAAAAGCAATGATGAACTTTTTTAACGTTTTCAAGATTCTAAACTTTATAATAGCAATAGTTTTTGCGTTTATTGCGTTCTTTTTCTTAAATATAGCGTGGTTGTTTGCTGGTGTGTTTTTACTTTTTGGTATTTTGTTTTTATTTTTTCAACACAAGTTTTATAACTATTACGATTTAGTTTTCGTTGACGGTGAAATTACGGTCGTTAAAGTAGTAAATAACAAAAAACGCTTAGTTTTAAAGAGATTTTCCGTTAAAAAGATAACAAAAATAGGTTTTGCAGGTGGCGAAACTTATTCACAGTATATTAAAGATAAGTCTGTTAAAAAGATAAACGTTTCTAAAATTATTACCGATCGTGACGTATGTATTTACGCCGGCGATTTAGATAGTTTTATGTTAATTATTCCGTTTGATGATAAGTTTTTATCGTGCATAATGAGATTTACAGGCTCGTTAAAGTTTGAAAAGGACTTTTTAAGTAGTGTGGCAAGCGTATGATATATCTTGATAATGCAGCAACTACAAAACCAAATATTAATGCGCTTGAAAAGGCAAAATCTTACTTGACAGACGATTTTTTCAATCCTTCGGCAAAATATAGGGGTGGAATTGACGCGTCAAACGTTATAAAGCAAGCAAAGCAAACCTTTTCAAAGATTTTTGGTGCTAACTTTGAAGTGATTTTTACTTCTTGCGGAACTGAATCGGATAATACCGCCATTTTCTCTTATTCTAAGCGCGGTAATATCGTGACGTCGCTTGGGGAGCATTCTGCGGTTTACGCCCCGCTTGACGGGCTTAAAAAGCAAGGCTACGACTCTAGGTTTGCTAAAATCAATAAAGACGGTAGCGTTAACGTTGAAAATTTACTTTCGCTTATCGATTCAAACACCACGCTCGTATCAATAGTTCACGTAAACAACGAAACTGGCGCTATAAACGATATCAATTACATAGCAAAAAAGTGCAAAGAAATAAACCCAAGGCTAGTTTTCCATAGTGACGGTGTTCAAGCGTTTGGAAAAATTCAAATTAAACTATCAAGTTGCGTTGATTTGTATTCGATTTCCGCTCATAAAATCGGTGGATTAAAGGGCATTGGTGCGCTTATTAAGAATAAAAACTTGAAAACTTTAAAGCCGTTAATCGTTGGCGGTGGTCAAGAAAACGGACTTAGAAGTGGAACTGAAAATGTTTTTGGAATTAGCGTTTTAGAGACTGTAAGTATCGATAAAACCGTTAATTTTGAAAAAAATTACAATCACGTAACTAATCTTAAAAATAAGTTTTTATCGCTTGTTAATGGCGATTTGTTTAAGGTTTTAAGTGGAGACAATTCTTCGCCGTACGTAATATCGCTATCCGCCGTTGGTTTAAAAGGCGAAGTGTTACAACACATGCTTGAAAAAGACGGAATTATCGTTGGCACGGGCTCTGCGTGTTCATCAAAAAATCCGTTTAGTAGGGTATTAAAAGAAGCGGGGCACGACGCTAAGACGCTTGACGGCGTTATAAGAGTTAGTTTCAATAGTGATACTACGCTTGACGACGTTATTTTTGCAGTAGAAAGACTAAACGAAAACGCATTAAATTTAAAAAAGGCAATGTATAATCTATGAATAAAGTAATAATTATTCGCTGGGGTGAAATTCACCTTAAAGGAAAAAATCGTGGGCTATTTGAAAAAATGCTCGAAAACAACTTAAAACACGCGATTAAAGACTTTGAATGTACCTTTAAAAAGGTGTCGGGTAGATACTTAATTAAAGATTTTAACGATTTTTACACCGATGATATAATTTCAAAACTATCAAAAGTCAGCGGTGTTCACTCCGTTTCAATTTGCGATCTCGTAACGTCTAATATTGAAGATATTATCAATGCGTCGATTAAGGCGTGTGAGGGAAAAGGTGGTACTTTTAAAGTTGATACTAAGCGTGCGGATAAATCTTTCCCTATGCTTTCAGTTGATATATCTAAAAAAGTTGGCGGAGAGATATTAAGAAGTAATAAAAACTTAAAAGTTGACGTTATAAAGCCTGATTTTGTGCTTAATATTGATATTAGAGAGTCGGGTGAAACGTTTATTTTCACGGATACTATTTATATGATGGGCGGTATGCCGAGTGGTTCGTCTGGCAAAGGTATGCTTATGATTTCAGGCGGTATAGATAGCCCAGTTGCAGGTTATATGATGGCAAAACGCGGTATGAAACTTGAAGCCGTTCATTTTCACTCATATCCCTATACTAGCGAACAAGCAAAAGAAAAGGTTGTTGAACTTGCGAAAATGGTAGGCGAGTACACTGGTGGAATAACTTTACACATCGTATCGTTTACCGAAATTCAAGAAGCAATTCATAAACATTGCAAAGAAGAATATATGATTACTTTGATGCGTAGGTTTATGATGAAAATTTCCGAAAATATCGCAAAAAACGTAGGCGCGCAAGCGATAATTACAGGCGAGAGTTTAGGCCAAGTTGCATCACAAACTATTGAAAGCATAACGTCTTCAAACAGCGTTGCTACTATGCCTGTTCTTCGCCCGCTTATTGCGTTTGATAAGATTGATATTATCAAAATTTCCGAAAAAATAGGAACTTACGAAACCTCAATTCTTCCGTATGAAGACTGTTGCACGGTATTTTTACCAAAGCATCCACTTATTAAGCCAAACCTTAAAAAAGTTCAACTTGAAGAGAGTAATTTAGAAGTTGAACAGCTTATTTCTTCCGCGCTTTCAAGCGTTGAAACTATAGAACTTTAAAAAAGCAACCGCTATTATTTTAGCGGTTGCTTTTATTATTCGTAAACCCAGTTGTCGTCTTTTAGTATTTTAGAGTTTGATTTTTTATAATTTACTTTATTAAAATTGTAAACGATTTTACCATTATCAGTATTTATTACAATTTGATATTCGTATAATCCGTAACTATTTAAAGCGTCTAAAAAAGTATTAGTAGGAGTGCCGTTATAAATCGTTGTAGTTTTATCTTTAAATATTTTATTTATTTCGATAAAATCAACGTTTTTAGCGTTATATGAGAGTGTTACCAAATTGTTATTTAGCGTTATATTAAGATTTGTTATTTGTGGTTTAACAACCGATTTGTATTGTATTTTCGGAGCGTTTTCTTTTAGATAATAAAACGGTTCGCCACCGTCTTTAATAAGTTCAATATTCTCGCTTAATAAATAGTCTTTATCAATTTCAACTCGCTCGACGTTATTAGGCGCTTCAAGTGGTTTTGGAGTATGGTTTTTATATAGTTTTTCGTAAATTTCTCGTGTTTTTATCGACGGAATACCAGAACCGGTTATATCGTTACTCATAATTGAATTATCTTCATTTCCCACCCAAACGCCGACGATACTATCGCTAGTATAACTAACGGATAACGCGTCGTAATTTCCTTTTTCAGTACCATTCGTGCCAGTTTTTGCACAAATTTCGTATGGTAATGAACGTAATTTTTTAGAATTTCCGTTATTTACCGCATCTCTTAACATATCGCTCACTATATAAGCGGTTTCGGGCGTAAAAACTTCAACGGAATACGGCTTATGATAATATGCGTTTACGTTTCCTATAACTATTTTTTTAATAAATGAAGATTTGGTAAATTTTCCGTTACTATTTAAAGAAGAGTAGTTGTCGCAAAGTTCTTTTAATGTTAAACCGCCGTTTATTGAGCCGAGTGCACAAGATAAACTCTCGTTTTTAACGTCAAGCCCCATCTTTTTAGTGTATAAATTTACATTTTCTAGTCCGTATCCGTTTAAAAGTTTAACGGCAGGCACATTTAAACTTTTAGAAAGTGCCGTTTTAACAGTAACTTTCCCGTTGTATCTATTATCGTAATTTTTAGGTGAATAACCGTTGTAATTAATAGGTTCATCTATTATAACTGAACTTTCTTTTATATATCCGTCGTTTATCATAGGTGCGTATATAAGCCAAGGTTTTACGCACGATGCAGGGTTTCTTTTTAAGTTAGAATTATTACCATAAAATGCGATAACACCGTTTATTTTAGAGTTTATTACAATTTTTGATGTGGAGTAGTTTTCGCTTGTTTTTTCAAATATATCTCTTTGTAAATTTTCGTCGAGATAGGTGTATATTTTTATTTTCTCGTTGCTGTACGGTTCAAATATTGAAAGATTTTCATACTCGTTAATGCAGGCGTTTACGTAGTCGTCAAGCGGGTTTTCAGCATTTTTACACACTTTTAAAGTTTGATTTTTTAGTGATTCATACTCGCTTTCGCTTATAAAATCGCACTCAACCATACATTTAAGTACTAAATTCTTTCTATTTACTGCATTTTCGTAATTTTCAATAGGCGAGTATTTAGACGGTGACTTGATAATTCCTGCAAGCATAGCGCTTTCGTTGAGAGTTAATTCGCTTGCAGACTTGTTAAAATACCTATTTGACGCACTTTCAATGCCGTAAGCACCCTTTCCAAAATAGATAGTGTTGAGATAACTTTCTAGAATTTGATCTTTTGAGTATCGCTTTTCAAGTTCCATAGCAATTTTTATCTCGCTAAACTTTCTTTTTAGCGTTTTTTCTTGAGTTAAATGAGTATTTTTAACGAGTTGCTGAGTAATAGTCGACGCACCTTCTTTAAATGATAAACTCTTTACGTTTTCAAGTAGTGCACCAGCAATTCGCTTATAATCTATGCCATTGTGTGAGTAAAATCGCCTATCTTCAATAGCGATGAACGCGTTTTTCGTGTAATCGTTAAGTTCGCTAAGTTTTACGAATTCATTGCCGTTTTTTGCTGATTTTTCAGCAATTTTTACATCGTTTGAAGAATATACTTCTATAACGAAATCGTTTGAACTTAATTTTGCTAGGTCTAGTTTTGAATTTTTCGTTATCAAAAAATAAGAAATGAGTAGCGTTATAATTGATATTAAAATTAGCGTTAAGAAAAACGCAATAAACTTAAAAACCTTCTTCATTAATAGTTATTTTTTGTTTTTTTGAGTTAAATTATGTGAATACTTTAAAAGTTTTGTGTCGAATTGCAAAAATGCTTGAAATTTAAGGTGATTGTATGTATAATAATATTTATGAAATATTATAAAGTCGTAACTTACGGTTGCCAGATGAACGAACACGAATCTGAAAAACTGTGCGGTATACTTGAAAAACTTAATTACGTTAAGACTGATGACGACGCGTTGGCTGACGTTATCGTTTTTAATACCTGTACGATAAGGGAAAACGCCGAGAGAAGAGCGTACGGCAATATAGGTGCGCTTAAAAAGTTAAAGCGCGAAAACAAAGAAAAAATTATTGCCGTTGGCGGTTGTTTGGCGCAACAAAAAGGAAAGGCAGAAGACCTAAAAGATAAATTTCCGTTTATCGATATAATTTTTGGAACGCATAACTTAACTGAGTTTGAACAAATGCTAATAAAACGCATTGAAAAGGGCAAAAAACTCGTAGAAATATCTAGTGACGAGTACAAAATGCCATGCGACGTTCCTATCACTCGTTCAACCTATCCAAACGCTTACGTAAACGTTATGTTTGGGTGTAATAACTTTTGTACTTATTGTATTGTTCCTTACGTTCGTGGCCGAGAAAGAAGTAGAAACCCAGAAGAAATCGTTAGAGAAGTTGAAGACCTTGTAAAGCAAGGTTATAAGGAAATTACGTTACTTGGTCAAAACGTTGACTCTTACGGTAAGGATTTAATCCCTAAGGTTGATTTTTCTTCCTTACTTGAAATGGTTGCAAGTATTGACGGAAAGTTTAGGCTTAGATTTATGTCAAATCACCCCAAAGACGTTAATCAAAAACTTGCAAATACCATTAAAAAATACGATAAAATCTGCAATTCTATTCATTTCCCAGTTCAGTCAGGCTCTACTGAGATACTTAGGCTTATGAATAGAAGGTATTCTCGCAAAGATTATCTTAAAAAGATAAAAATGCTTAGAAAAACGGTTAAAAACATAGCGATTACTACCGATATTATGGTAGGTTTTCCGTGTGAAACTGAAAGAGATTTTCGCGATAGTTTATCGCTTATGAAAAAGGTAAAGTACGACGGTGCGTTTACGTTCGTATATTCTAAGCGTAGTGGAACTAAGGCTTATTCGATGGACGGGCATATCCCTGAAGACGTTAAGAAAGAGCGCATCGTAAAACTCGTTGCACTTCAAAATGAAGTTAATAAAAAACTTGCTAAGAAATACGTTGGAAAGACGGTTGAAGTGTTAGTTGACGAGTTTAATACCGACTGTGGCTACTATATGGGTAGAGACGAGCGCGGTAAGGCAATTCATTTTTCGTCGGACAGAAACGTTGTAGGCGAGTTTTTAATGGTAAAAATTACCAAAGCAAACGGAATTTCAATTTATGGAGAAATAGTATAATGGGTAGATCACCAATGATGACTCAATATCTTGAAACTAAAGCGCAGTACGAAGATTGCGTATTGTTTTACCGTTTAGGTGATTTTTACGAAATGTTTTACGACGACGCTATAAGAGTTTCTAAGATGCTCGATTTAACTTTGACTGGGCGCGACGCTGGAAGTGGAGAAAGAGCGCCTATGTGCGGTGTTCCGTACCACGCTGCAGATACTTATATTGCAAAACTCGTCTCTCTCGGCGAAAAAGTTGCGATTTGCGAACAAGTTGAAACACCTAAAAAGGGTAGTATCGTTAAAAGAGAAATAACCAAAATAGTTTCCGCTGGTACGATTACTGAAAACACGCTACTTAACGACAAAGAAAACAACTTTTTGTGTTCAGTTTCACAAGAAGACGGAAATTATTCGGTTGCTTGGGCGGATATCACGACTGGCGATTTTTTCGTTCAAACTATTAAAAAGACGCTTGGGCTCGACGCGGTCGTTGACTGCTTGGTTAGAATTAACCCAGCGCAAATTATATGTTCGCAGTCTATCTATCTCGCGTTTAAAGATAACGCAGTTTTCGTTCACGGAATACTTCCAAAACCTGAAATTTACAAAGAGTGGGCGTTTTCGCCTATGCACGCGGAAACAACTTTAAAAGAGCATTTTAAGGTGTTAAAACTAACTGCTTTCGGCTTAGACGGCGTGTCTTCCGCAATTTCTTCGTGTGGTGCGCTCGTTGAGTATTTAAGAGAAACTCAAAAACACTCTTTACTTAACATTACTACAATTAAGACGGTTGAGCAGAGTAACTTTATGATACTCGACTCTATAGCCGTAAAAAACTTAGAACTCGTTAAGTCTCAACGTGACGGAAAGCGTTACGGAACGCTACTTGGCGTGCTTGATAAAACTAATACTTCAATGGGATCTAGAAATCTATACAACTGGATTTTAAACCCATTGCAAAGCATAAGTAAAATAAACTATCGACTAGACGCCGTTGAAGAAATATTTAACGATAATTTACTTAGAAACGCGCTCGTTGAATCGCTTTCAGAAATTAGAGATACCGAAAGGCTTTCAGGCAAAGTATCAAACGGAAACATTCACCCCAAAGACGCGTATAATTTATCAAAATCACTATCTATTTTGCCGTCCATTAAGCGCATATTAAACGGCGTTACGTCAAAGGCGCTTAAAGACGTTGACAATGCGATTATAGATTTTACTCAAATAACCGATCTAATTTCGCACGCGCTTAAAGACGATATTTCAGTAAGCGCGCTTAAAGACGGTGGATTTATTAAAAACGGTTTCGATAGGGAACTCGATCGATTAAGAGACTTAAGCAATAATTCTCAAACCCTATTAAAAGAACTTGAGGAACGCGAGAGAAACGCCACTCAAATTAAAACCTTAAAGGTGGGTTATAATAGAGTTTTCGGTTATTATATCGAAGTTTCTAACTCTTTTAAGGATAAAGTGCCTTACTCTTACGTTAGAAAACAAACGCTAGTTAACGGTGAAAGGTTTATAACCGAAGAACTTAAAAACCTAGAAGAAGAAATTTTAACTAGCAAGGAAAAAGCGTTAAAGATAGAACTTGAAATATTTGACAAAATTAAAAACGTATTAGCGGAAAACATCGTTGATATTCAGCGCGCGTCTAAGGCGATTGCGTTTTTAGATACGGTAACGTCGCTTGCGCTCGTTGCAAAAAAGAACAATTATAAACGCCCAACGCTTTGCGATAGCGGTGAGCCTTTAAATATCGTTGAAGGTCGTCACCCGGTAGTTGAGAGTTTATCTTCTTCACAATTTATCCCAAACGACACGAGTCTTCATTCAATTGGCGACAGAATGATGATTATAACCGGACCTAATATGGCTGGTAAATCAACGTATATGAGACAAGTTGCGCTCATAACCATTATGGCGCACATCGGCTCGTTTACGCCTTGCACGAGTTGTTCTATCCCCATAACCGATAAAATATTCACTAGGGTTGGAGCAAGCGATAATTTAGTGTTTGACCAGTCAACGTTTATGGTAGAAATGAACGAAGTTGCGTCAATACTTAATAAGGCAACTGAAAACAGCCTTATTATTTTAGACGAAATCGGTAGGGGAACGTCGACTTACGACGGGCTTTCGATTGCTTGGTCGGTAGTTGAATACGTTACTAATAAAATTAAAGCAAACACGCTATTTGCAACGCATTATCACGAACTTTCTGAACTTGAAGGTAAACTTGAAGGCGTTAAAAACTATAAAGTAACCGTTAAAGAGCAAGACGGAACTATAGTATTTTTGAGAAAAATTCAAGAAGGTAGTGCAAACAAGAGTTTCGGTATTGAAGTTGCGTCGCTTGCAGGCGTTCCAAAGAGCGTTACGAATAGAGCAAAGGTAATACTTAAAAACCTTGAAAATAACGACCTTAATAAATCGAACGTTGAATCTGCTAAGGAAAGCGTTTGTGAAGTTAAAGAAAGCGCCGTTGAGAATATGTTAAAAAGTATTGACGTTAACACGCTTTCGCCACTTGAAGCGTTAAACCTTCTTTACAAAATGAAAAACGAAGTTGAGGACTAAAATGTCAAAAATAAATTTACTTGACAAAAAAGTTTATACTCAGATTGCAGCGGGAGAAGTGGTTGAAAGACCGTCTTCCGTTATTAAAGAACTCGTTGAAAACTCAATCGACGCTGGTGCAACTGAGATAAAAATCAATATTTTCGGCGGTGGAAAGGACGTTATTGAAGTTTCGGATAACGGAACTGGTATTTTAAAAGACGACCTTTTAAAGACCATTTTACCGCACGCAACGTCAAAGATTAGAGATATTGACGATTTAGACTGCATTAAAACCTTAGGTTTTAGGGGTGAGGCGCTCGCGTCTATCGCGTCGGTATCAAAACTTAGAATAACAACTAAAACCGATAGCGACGAAATAGGCTCGACTATGGAAGTTAGGGGTGGAGAAGACCCCGTTATTTTCGATGCGCCTGCAAATAAAGGAACTTTCGTTACTGTTTCAAACTTGTTTTTCAACACTCCTGCAAGGCAAAAGTTTTTAAAGAGTGATCGCTCTGAAGAAAACGACGTTACCGATACGGTTACGAGGTTAATTTTAGCAAATCCAACCGTTTCGTTTAAGTACTTAATTAACGACAAGGTTGAATTTGAGTCGTTTGGCGACGGAATTGAAGACGCGGTTACCGCAGTTTACGGAAATAATTTTTTAAACGAGTGTTTAAACATTTCTAACTACGTTCACGGCGTAAAAATTAGCGGTTACGTAGGAAAAATTAACTTTACCAAGGCTAATAGAAGTTACCAAACGGTTATACTTAACGGAAGATATATTCAAAATCAAACAATTCAGTCTGCTATAATGAACGCGTATTCCGGATATTTAATGAAGAGAAGATATCCTATGGCAGTACTTTATATAACAATTCCTAGCGAAATCGTTGACGTTAACGTAACGCCTAACAAAAGTGACGTTAGATTTATCGATAATTCCGTTATATACGGTGCAATTTATTCAACAATTTCTAAGGTTTTAGACGGAACTGACTCGGCTCTCGACATTATACTTCCGTCCCACGATAGAATAGTAAAGTCACCCGAGCAAGTTAAAAAAGAATTACTCGAAAAAAAGGAAGACGACGGCTCTAATATTCACGTAGTAACGTCAAGAGACACAATAAAACCCAACACTTCAAACTATAAGTACGATAAATTTGACTTTGAAATTTTTGGTAACTTTAATTTAGTTGCCGAAGATAAAGATAAGTTTGAAGATTCTTCACAAACTTCAAGAAAACCCGAAAGCAACGATATTTTTGCTGAAAATAAGCGTTATATTGAAGAACTTGAAAGGGAAAAAGTTACACCTTTCCAGCCATATAAAGAAGAGAAGTTAAAATACGTCGGCCAAGCGTTAAACGCATTTTTAATCTTTGAAAAGGGTAGCGATTTATATTTGGTTGACCAACACGCCGCTCACGAGAGAATTTTATATAACAAACTCTTAAACAAGCGTTTTAGCGAAGAAAAAACTAACCAACCGTTGCTCGTTCCATACGAATTAAAGGTAAACTCTATTGAAAGAGAGTACGTAACTAGCAAATTATCTTATCTTAAAAACTTAGGTTTTGATTTAGAACAAACGCAAAACGGCAATTTCAACGTTTACGAGATACCTATGGAACTTACCGACATTGAACTCGATAGGTTCTTTGAGGACGTTTTATACGATTATTCCTTGCGCCGTGAGACAGTTCCTGAAATAATAAATGAAAAACTTATGCAAAAAGCGTGTAAATCGGCAGTAAAAGCGGGAATGAAACTTACTGATAACGAAGTTGAAGCGCTTATGAAACTTTTAAACGACGATATAACGCTTAAATGTCCACACGGTAGACCTATTGCGGTAAGGATTACCAGAACTGAGATTGATAAGTGGTTTAAAAGGATAGTATGAGACCTGAAATTATTATAATTTGTGGACCTACCGCATCTGGAAAATCTGCCTTGGCAATCTCCCTTGCAAAGAAACTTGATACAGAGATAATTTCCGCTGACTCGCTCGCCATTTATAAAAGGTTAGATATAGGTACTGCAAAGCCTACGAAAGAAGAGTTAAAGATGGTAAAACACCATTTAATTGACGTTTGCGAGCCAACTGATACTTTTTCAGTTTCCGAGTACGAAGCACTTGCTTTGCCTATTGTAAACGACTTGATTTCTCGTGGAAAAATCCCCATAATTTGCGGTGGTACGGGCTTTTATATAAATTCAATACTTTATAAACTCGGCTACGGCGGTAGTGAAGGAAATTTAGAAATTAGAGAAAAATATTTTGAACTTGCAAAATCTAAAGGCGCTGATTACGTTTACGAAGAACTTAGAAAAGTAGACCCAAAGGCGTGCGAAACTATCCACAAAAACGACCTTGTTAGAGTTATTCGCGCACTTGAGATTTATTACTCGACTGGCAAGCGAAAATCCGAACAAAACGACCTTTTAACGCCTAGATATAACTATATTGCAATAACGCCTGACGTTGACCGAGAAACTTTATACGATAGAATTAATCGAAGAGTTGACGTAATGCTCGAAAACGGACTAGTTGAAGAGGTTAAAGGGTTGATTGATAGCGGAATTGACAAAAGTTATCAATGCATGCAGGGTATAGGTTATAAAGAAACTTACGACGCAATCGTTAAAAACGATTACGATAATCTTGCCGACGTTATCAAGATAAATTCGCGCCATTACGCGAAAAGGCAGGTTACTTTCTTCAAAAAGTTAGAAAACGTTATAAAAATTGACGTTCTTGATAAAAAAAGTGTTGAAAACTTATTAAATAATTTCATGGAGGACTAGATGTACAGAAAACACTCTAACGACGTTGCGAAAGAACTTGGTAGCGACGTTAAAAACGGACTTTCCACCAAAGACGTTGAGATTTTGCGTGAAAAACACGGAAAAAACCAACTAGAAGAACACAAAAAAGAAACGTTGCTTGTTAAGTTCTTTAAAGAGTTTGCTGACGTTTTAATAATTATATTATTAATTGCCGCAGTCGTCTCTTTAATCGTAGATATTCACGAGTGGGTTGACGCAGTAGTTATTTTCGTAGTAGTTATGTTAAACGCCGTGCTTGGCGTTATACAAGAGGCGAGAGCGGAGAAATCGCTGGAAGCCTTAAAGAAAATGTCGTCACCAGAGTGTAAAGTAATAAGAAACGGAGTAACGGATAAAATACCGTCTAGTGATTTAGTAGTTGGCGATATAATATTAATTGAGGCGGGCGACTATATCCCTGCGGATGCGCGCCTTATCGATGCAGTTAACCTTCAAGTTGACGAATCTGCGCTTACGGGCGAGTCTGTTCCAGTTAATAAAATCACCGAAGTTATCGACGGTTCTGCCACCGCACTTGGCGATAGAAAGAATATGGTGTTCTCATCAACTTTCGTAACTAGCGGTAGGGGTAAAGCAATCGTTACCGATATCGGTATGAAGACGGAAATCGGTAAAATTGCAGGTATGCTCGGCGCACAAAAGAGCGAACCTACGCCACTTCAAAACAAACTCGCACAAGTTGGCAAGGTTATAGGTATTATTTCAATATTTATCTGCCTTGGCGTATTCGCACTTGACTTTTTCTTGTTGAACGGTATGCAAACTTCTCACTTAGTTGAAAGTTTCAAACTTGCAGTTGCGCTTGCAGTTGCGGCAATTCCCGAAGGTTTAGCAACGGTAGTTACCATAGTTTTAGCGATAGGCGTATCTAAAATGGTTAAGGAAAACGCTATCGTTAAAAAACTTCCCGCCGTTGAAACGCTTGGTTCGACTAGTATCGTTTGTTCGGATAAAACTGGAACGCTCACTCAAAATAAGATGACCGTTTTAGAAATTTACAATAAAGAACTTAAACTTTTATCGGATATTTCTCAAATTGACCGTCAACTTATCAATTATTTCTCTATTTGTTGCGACGCTAAGATTGAACTAATTGACGGCGTTGAAAAGAGAATAGGTGACCCGACTGAAACTGCGCTCGTTGAACTTAATAACAAGTACGGTAGCGACGTTTCTTGGGCGGAAAGAGTAGGTGAAATTCCATTTGATAGTGATAGAAAGTTAATGACCGTCGTTATTAAAGAAAACGGTAAGTTTATTAGTATTACAAAGGGTGCGCCCGACGTTTTATTAAAGAGACTTAGCGATAATTCTTGTATAAACGACGTAAACAAAGCAATCAACGATATGTCCGAGCGTGCGCTTAGAGTTTTGGCACTTGGCGTAAAAGTGTTTGATGAAATGCCTACCGTTGACGATAGCCTTGAAACAGACCTTCAATTCCTTGGCTTAGTAGGTATGATCGATCCGCCTAGACCTGAGGTTATGGACGCTATTAAGGTTGCTAAACGCGCCGGCGTTAGAACAATTATGATAACCGGCGATAACATAATTACCGCAACCGCTATCGCTAAACAATTAGGTATTATCGACGAAGGTCAACGCGCGTTGTCAAGCGACGAACTCGATTCTATGAGCGATGAAGAATTGCGCGATAAAATCGAAGAATTTTCAGTTTATGCTCGCGTTGCACCTAAGGATAAGGTTAGAATAGTTGAAGCGTGGCAGTCAAAAGGCAAAGTAGTTGCAATGACTGGTGACGGCGTTAACGATTCCCCTGCGCTTAAAAAGGCGGATATCGGTTGCGCAATGGGTATTACGGGTACTGACGTTTCTAAGGAAGCAGCCGATATGATACTCACCGACGATAACTTTACTACGATTATTAAATCTGTAAAGCAAGGTAGGGGAATTTACGCTAACATTAGAAAATGCGTTAAATATCTTCTTTCTAGTAACATAGGTGAAGTATTAGTTATTTTACTTGCCGAAGTAATTGCAGCGTTTGGCTTAGTTCAAGGCATGTCAATCCCACTTGCAAGTATCCATTTACTTTGGATAAACTTAGTTACGGACTCTCTTCCTGCGTTTGGCTTAGGTATGGAAAAACCAGAAGACAGCGTAATGCTTGAAAAACCAAGACCGAAAGATGAGAACTTCTTCGCACAAAAACTTGGTCTTCACATAGGGCTTGAAGGCGTAGTGGTTGGTTTATTAACCTTAGCGTCGTACCTTCTCGGCGTAATTTTATACAACCACGCAGTCGGCTCGACTATGGCGTTCGTAACGCTTGCGTTTACTCAACTTTTCCACTCGTACAACGTAAAGAGCGACGGTTCGCTTTTATCTAAGTCAACTTTTGACAATAAGTTCTTAAACTTCGCCTTTATTGCAGGTGCGGTAATGCAACTTTCGGTAATTTATATACCTGGTCTTAATAGAGTATTCTCGTCCGTTGCGTTAAACTTTGCTCAAATCGGCATAGCACTCGGCCTTGCGTTCAGCATCGTTATCGTAATGGAAATTTACAAACTTGCAGTTAAACTCATCAAGAAAAAATAAAAAAATTCGACGGAAATTTCCGTCGAATTTTTAATTAAAACTTTCTAGTTAAACCGGTTACGACGCCTAAAATTTGCACGTCGTCTAAAATAATATCTTCCATTAAATCGTTTTCGGGGTGGAGAACAATTTTACCGTCCTTTTTATAAAAGCGCTTAACTGTTGCGCTATCGTCAATTAAAGCAACTACGATATCGCCGTTAGATGCAGTTTCTTGCTTTTTAACGATAATTTTATCACCGTCAAAGATACCTGCGTTTATCATAGATTCGCCCTTAACTTTGAGCATAAACTGTTCTTCGTACGTTTTAAACTCTAAGGGAAGGGGATAGTAATCTTCAAAGTTTTCAACGGCAAAAATCGGTGTGCCTGCAGTTATAGTACCGATAAGCGGAACGCTATAAGAATTAGATTTTTTACCGCTTACGGTTATTGCACGCTTTTTATCGTCACGCTTTTCAATTAAACCGCGTTCCTTTAACTTTTCTAAATAATAGTGCGCGGTTGCAGTTGACTTTATTGATAAATCACTACAAATATCTCTTACCGTTGGCGGATAACCGTTCGTTTCGCTAAAATTACTAACGTATTCGTACAAGGCGTTCAATTTTTCATCGATTTTTCCCATAATTTGCTCCTTTTGTTACATTATAACATAAGAAAACGGAAAAAGCAAACAAATGTTTGTAAAATTTATTATAAAAATTTCTTGATAAATAGTTTTAAAAGTAGTAAACTATATATATGGAATGTTTACTTTACGATAGAGAATGTATAAATTGTGGCGAGTGCGATATGTGCGACCTTGATCCTAGCAAATACTGCGATAACTGCGGTAAGTGTATAGAAACTGATAGCGAGTACCGTGCAATTAAAATAACCGAGATAAAAACTGAAGAATAAAAGGTGTAGAGTTTTCTACACCTTTTTAAATTCAATAAACTTATTTGCAAGTGATTTTTTAACGCAAATATCTGCGAGAACGAAATTATCTTTATAAGTAAGATTAAAACTATCTAAATATTTTGTTAATTTCGTAAACTTGCCAAGATCTTTATAATCTACCGCCAAACTAGTTTTAATGTAATGTTTATTTAATACTTCAACGATTTTTTCAAACAAACTGCCTAGGTTTTTACCTTCTTTTGCAGATATAAGCGTGTATTTGTTAGGAATATCGCTAAAATTATCTAAATCGTCGCATTTATTAAGCACTAAAATAGTTTCAGCCATTGAGTTTAAGCCGTCAAGCGTTTGAGTGGTCACTTCAAGTTGCTTTTCATAGTCGCTAGTCGCGTCGCAAACGATAATTATAAGTTCTGATTCAACCGCGCTTTCAAGCGTCGATTTAAAGGCCTCAATTAAATCGTGTGGAATATTTCTTATAAAACCAACGGTATCGGTTATAAGCACGTTTACGCCGTTTATCTGCGTTTTTCTAATAGTTGGGTCGAGCGTTGCAAACAATTTGTCTTTAACGAGCACGTCAGCGCCCGTAAGTTTATTAAGTAGGGTAGATTTTCCAACGTTCGTATATCCTACTAAGGATATAACGAACTCATCGTTTTTTTCTCGCCTATAAGACTGAAGTTTTCTTCTAACTTCTAAATCGCTAAGTTCTTCTTTAAGTTTATCGATTCTTCCACGAATATGCCGTCTATCCGATTCAAGTTTAGTTTCACCTGGACCGCGAGTTCCTATTCCACCGCCTAAACGAGAAAGAGCTTGTCCTTTTCCTTTTAGCCTAGGATATAAATATTCAAGTTGGGCAAGTTCTACTTGAATTTTACCTTCGTGAGTTTTAGCGGATAAGGCGAAAATATCTAAAATAAGGGTAGTTCGATCAATAACCTTAACACCTATTGCGTCGGCAAGGTTTAACGTTTGTGACGGCGATAACGCCCCGTCGAATATAACAGTATCCGCATTAAGTTCACTTACTTGCTCGCGAATTTCTTCAACTTTACCTTTTCCTATGAACGTTGCAGGGTTAATTTCGCGTATTTTAACAGCGTTGTATCCTACTGGAATACCGTTTGCGCTCGTTATTAAACTATTTATCTCGTCAATTAAAAATTCAACGCTAAAATCTTCGCTCAATATAGGTTCTATAACGAAAACGCGCTCTTTTTCAAATATTTCTTCCATTAATCTTCCCTAAGTTTAACTGATTTTATTGCTTTGCGCCTTATATCTTCGCTAGACGCAGCATAATGTTTTTTAGTGGTATTTACGTCGCTGTGACCTAAAAAGTCCGCAACGAGATAAATATCGTTAGTTTCTCTATATAAATTAGTGCCGAAAGTACTCCTTAATTTGTGTGGCGTAATTTTTTTAAGCGGTGCAATGATTTTTGCGTATTTTTTAACTAGTTCTTGAATAGTTCTAACGCTAATTCGCTTGTTTTGAAGGCTTAAAAACAACGCTTTTTCATCATCGGGTAGGTCTTTTAAGGTATTTCTCTTTGCTAACCAGTCTTTAAGCGCACTTTCAACTTCTTCGTTAAAATATAAAATAGTGCGGTTTCCGCCTTTTCTAGTAACGGCAAAACTCATTTCTTCAAAGTTTATATCGTCAACGTTCAGCCCAACTAGTTCGCTATTACGAATACCAGTACCTAAAAATAGGGTTAAAATAGCAACGTCGCGAATTTTCGTGCTTTGATGATACGCTTGTTGATGCTTTGAAAACTTATCACCGCTGTCGGCTAAGTTTAATAGTTTAACGACTTCGTTAATTTCAAGCCTAATAATTTCTTTATCGTGTAGTTTAGGTAGTGAAATTTTAGATGGAGTGTTAGATTTTATTTTTCCTTTATTATAAAAGTATTTGTAAAACGCACGAACGGTTGCAAGTTTTCTTGCTTTTGCTCTCTCGTTGCAAGTTTCTTGCTTTCCGTTAATTTCATATAACGAAAGGTAGGCTAAAAAGTTCTCAAAAACGCTGAGTTCAACGCTTTCTATATCAAATAGCGTTAGTTCTTCAATAAGTTTTTTTGTATAAACGTTTTTAACGAGATAATCGAAGAAAATACGGATATCGTAAACGTAATTTAAGCGGGTGAGCGGGGAAGTGTACTCTGTAATTCCAAGCACGAACTCGCGCGTCATCGCCGGAAGATCTTCAAGCATAGAACTAATCTTCGTTAAACAATTTATTTCACGTTGTTTATAATAATTTTCAGTGGGTTTCATCATTATCTCCGTTAGGTGAGTTTTATACTTATATATTACCATACTTTTCGCAAAATACAATGTTTTTGCGCAAAGATTAACTAAAATTTGACATTATTTACTAAATTTGATAAAATACTTATATGGAATTTATATTTGATATTATATTAGACGTAGTTTTTGAACTTTACGACGATTTATTAACTATTTTAATGCCGAATAGGGAAGTTTCTCGCAAAACTAGAATACTATCTAGAATATTATGCGTAATTGTTTCACTTATTAACGTTGCGCTTTTGTGCGTCGGTGTTTATTATTTAATAAAGTCTAAATTAGCATTAGGCTTAATTTTTACGATGTTTGGTGGAATACTTATCTTAGCGCATATAATACTAGCGATAATTATAAAAATAAAAACGAGCAGGCGATAACGCCTGCTTTTTTAATGGAAAATTTTATAGTATTTTAATTATTTTAGATACAGCAGAGCGTAACTAACACAGATATGTAACTATGCGCAAAAGTCTTGTTTTACGCATAGATAGTGCCTAAAATCGCTGATTATATCGTAAATTATCAATTTTTAATAATCTATCTTTAAAATAAACGATTTTTCTTTTAATGCCTTTTTAAGCTTTTTTTCATTTATTATGTTTGATAATAATTTATAAAAATTTACTTGATGGTTAAACTCAACGGTATGACAAAGTTCGTGTAAAATTACGTAATCAATTAAATCTTCGCTAAGCATTACTAGCCTTTGATTTAACGATATATCTTTATTTTTATAACAAGTTCCCCAGCGTGATTTATAATTTTTGATAATAATTTTGCCGTAACTAAAATTGTATTTATTCGCCAAAAACTCAAGTCGCTTTGATAAATAATCTTTTGCAATGCGTTTTACAGTTTTATAAAAATCTTCGGTGAAATCGACGATTTTTCCAAATAACAACCCGTTTTTTTTATTTATAATCGATAAATTATCGCTATAAATTTTTTTATTTTTTAAAACGTAATTATCAATCCATTTTTGCTTAGATTTAACGTATTCAAATATCTTATCATCGCTTAAAAAATATGGCGCTTTTACTATAACTTTGCCGTAATTATCAACTAAAATTGATATAGTTTTTCGTTTTGATTTCACAACCTTTATCATATTTATATGATAGCATATAAAAATATAAATTACAATTATTTAAAAATAAATTGACATAAACATCGTGAAATGTTATAATAAAAGCGTAAATATTTTAAAATTGAATTTTTTTCAAAATCACTTATTTTATCGGGGAAAATATGGAAAATACTGAAAAGTTTCGCGGTCAAACAAACGGAATAATTTTATTCGTTTTATTAGGCGGAGACCGTCATACTGACGAACTTAAAGAAATAATCGATGAAAAGTTCTCTCAAGTAAAGATAGGAACGTTATACTCTATTATTTCCAGAATGAAAACTCAAGGTCATATTAGCGAATATAGAGCAAGCTCCGCCGACGGTTCAAGAAGAAAATATTATAAGATTACCGACCTTGGCAGAAACGTTTATGAAAATGAGTTTAGCGAATTATTTAATGACGTTGAACCCATTATCGTTCAAGAAACTAAAAAGGTTGAAACGGTTAACGTTCAAGAAAAAGAGCCTGAATACGTTCAAGAGGACGACGTTTATGCAAAATACGTTAAAAAGGCCGAACTCTTGCAAGACGACGAGATTGAAATTCAATTTCCAACTAAACAAGAAGTTAAAACTGAAGAAAAACCCACGATTTCCGTTGACAACTCCCCTATTTTTGACGCTACTGAACCAGAAACCGTTCCCGAAAAAGAAATTGATTACGACAGCGTAGTATCATCAAACTATGAATATCGTAGCGTTTTAACTCAGTTATTCCCAAAAGAGAAACCGAATTTTGATGATTTTGACGATTATTCTTACACAAATTACTCTAACGTTAAGACCGAGCCTGAAATTACCGTTCCTGCTCAACCGCAAAAAGATAACGTTAATACCTTATTCGAGATTTCAGAAAAGGAAAATATCAAAATTAGAACGTCGGTTGACACTAATAGATATCAAGGCTCTAAAATTTTATCTAATAAACTTAGATTTCACTCTTCGTTTATAACTAGCGTTTTTGCAATATTAGAATTTTTATTGTTATCTTTCTTCTTCTCAGGAAGCGTTGAATTTAACTCTAAATCGTTCGTTACGATTTGTATTATATTTGGTATCTTTACAGCCGTTAATTTGCTTATATACATCTTAAAACACTCTCACACGGTGAAAGACTTGCCAAAACTTATTAACTCACTAGAAATAGCAATAGTTTTAGCAATAGGAATTATTATAATTTCAATTTGTACGGCTAGCATCGGCGGACTTAATCTATACGACTTTAATCAAATATATTATTCGATAATAATTCCGTCGGTTATGGCGTGTAACATTCCGTTATTTGTTGCAATAACTCACTTTTTATCAAAACTTGACTTTTATCAATCTATTTAAAAAAGGCGTTTAAACGCCTTTTTTATATTAGAAAAGCGCACCAAACGGTGCGCTTTTTGTGTTTATTAGAAGCCAAGTTCAATAAGGCCGTGCTTTTCAAGATAATCGGTGTAAGATTCAACGCCGTTTTCTTTAATAGCAATACCCTTTTCCCAACGGCAACCAAAGGTTGAACCGGAAATGAAGGTATCAACTTGGAAAGTCATATTCTTTTGAAGAATATATTCTGAAGAAGTCTCCATCCAAGGTGCTTCAACTTCGATCATACCAGTACCGTGGCAAGGACCGTAAACGTAGTTCTTTTCATAACCTGCGTCCTTAAACATTTGTAAGAACTTTTTGGGAACAACGTCAGCCTTCATGCCTGCTTTAAGGTTTTCAGTAGTCCAGTTGTGCATCTTTAAGCAAAACTCTACGAGTTCTTTCTTTTCGCCTTCAGCTTTACCCATGAATACGGGAAGACCGATAGCGGGAGAATAACCGTCAATTTTTGCAGAAAGGTTAAGTTGAACGATATCGTCTTTACCGATTACTTTGTAAGTAGAACGGCTAATTGCGTGGCGAGTTGAAGATTCACTAAATACGTACATAGGAAGACCTTCGTATTCAGCACCGTTTTCATAAATAACTCTTTGTGCAATACCAACCATTTGAAGTTCGGTAACGCCCGGCTTTAAAGCTTTAACAACTTCATCAGTTGCAAGTTCAACAATTCTAAAACCTTCTCTAATACAAGCAAGTTCGTTTTCAGACTTGATTGAACGGAGTGCAACCATAATATCGCTACAAATAGAAATTTCAGCTTTGGGGAAAGTATCCTTTAAGCCTTCCATAATGGGAAGAGTGCATTCTACGTAACTACCTAAACCGATCTTGATGTTTTCACCGGTAACACCGATATAATTGAAAGCATCTTTAAACGTATCGGGAACGAGTTCGGGGTACGCAGGGTCTGCCGATTCACGGAATTCCTTTAATACCATTACCTTATCAATCTTACCAAAGTCCTTAGCAAATATTGCAGATTCAGGACCAACTAAAAGAGCAGCTTTACCGTTAGCGCCGATTAAAACGCCTGCACGTTCAAACAACGGCCAAAAACCTGAGAAATATCTTGCGTTAGCATAGTCGCTTTCAGTAGAAACAACGAGCATTGCGTCAAGACCTTTTTCAGCAACGAGCTTAGCAGCTCTTGCAATTCTTTCCTTGTATTCATAATCAGGGATACAAATTCTTTGCATAATAAACTCCTTTATTTTGTTATTTGATATTTAATATCAATTTTATTATAATACTAATTTTTCCAAATGTATTTGTAAAAGTGTAAAAGTTTTTTTGCACTTTCGTAAATAAATTTATTGACGATAAAAAAATTTGGTTGTATAATTAAATTATGGAATTTAAGATTAAAACACTTTCAGATGAATTTAAAATTACTGGCGTTGCAAACGTGCATTTTTTTGAGTTTGATAAAAATTTTACGACCGAAGTTGATAAACACCCTTTTTACGAATTAGTTTTCGTTTCAAAAGGCGTTTTAAAGGTAAAATCGGAAGATTACTCAGGGGTTTTAGAGAAAAATAACTTAATCATTCACCGCCCCGACGAATATCACTCTTTATCTTCTGACGACGATAACTCTGCAACGGTTATAATCATAGGTTTTACTTGTGAAGGACTGCCCGACTTGTTTTCTTCAAAAGTTATAACGTTAAACGATTCAAATATCAAAAAACTTGCTGAGGCCGTTAAAGAAGGAAGAAACGTTTTTGCTCCGCCGCACAACGTACCCGTTTACGATATGAAGAAAAACAAACATCAAATTTACGGTTCTGAGCAAATGCTTAAAATTGCGCTTGAACATTTCTTTCTAAATATAATTAGAGAGCACTACATTACGTCAAAGCAAGAAAATATGCCCGTTAAATTTAACGTTAGCGAGATTATAACTTACCTTGACGATAAGTATAGAGAGAAAATTACTCTTAGCGAACTTGCGTTTATCTTTGGAACGAATAGAACGACTTTATGTAAAGAGTTTAAAAAGGCAACGGGAACTACGGTTCTCGACTACGTTGGCGATAAAAAAATACAAGATGCAAAACGCAAAATTGCTGAAACTAACGTTACTTTTACGGAAATTTCTATCGAACTCAACTTTGAAAGTATTCACTATTTTACAAAGTTTTTCAAAAAGAAAACTGGATACACTCCAAAGGAATATAGACGAATTCACCGCACTAAGAAATAACAAAAGCGTTGCCGTTTGGCAACGCTTTTAAAATAAAAACGAAATTAAATCAAATGCAAAAATTGATAGAATTGATAAAATTGCAACGACTACTAGCGAGCGCTTTGACACTGCACCGATAAAAGCCACGCAAGTGCCTATAATTCCCGAATAAACGTTTCCAGTTACGAAGAACACCGACGGAAAGGTCATTGCCGTTAAAACGGCGTATGGAACGTAGTACAATAAACTCTTTATAAAGTTTGACTTTATTTTTTTATGGAAAAACGCCATAGGTATAACTCTTATTAAATAAGTTACACCCGCCATGGCAAGCACCATTAACACCATATATACGTTTTTACTCATTGCCCTCACCCTCCTTTATAGGAAATAAGAGAGCGCCGATAACCGATGCTATAAGAGCGCAAATAATATACGATATACCTTGCGAAATAAAACTAAATAGTGGAACGAAATAGATAATGCAAGAAATTAGTGCGCTTATAAAAATTACTGGTAAAACCTTGTGATTTTCCATTGCGCCAGGGATAATTATCGCTATAAACATTGCAAAAAGCGCGATAGATAAAGCGTTTATAAGCATTTCGGGTAAAACGTTGCCCATAAGTGCGCCTGAAATCGTTCCTATTGCCCATCCAAAATACGGAAGAAAGATTAGCCCCCAAATATAACGCTTAGTAATAGGTTCTTTATTATGAACGGCAACTGCAAAAATCTCGTCGGTTACACCAAAAGCACAAAGAACCCTATCTATAAATCTAAATTTACCATCAAGTTTTTGTGACAGCGTTAAACTCATTAAAAAATATCTGGCGTTTATTACAACTTGGGTTAAAACTACTTCTAATAACGTGCCAAAAACCGCAATAACCGTAATTCCTGCAAGTTGGCCTGCGGACGTCAAGTTTGTCATTGAAGTTAAAAGTGCAATTAACGCGGGTATCCCCATATCGACCGCCGTTACGCCAAAAGCAAACGAAACGGACAAGTAGCCGAGCGCGATGGGAATTCCGTCTTTTAGTCCTTTTTTAAACGTCATAGAATTGTTTTATCTTTCCTTTAATTTATTCTAAATTATTTTAGCACAACATAATGCTAAACACAAACAAAAAACGCGTAGTTTTTACGCGTTTTTAAATTTTTTTATAGGAAGTAACGCTCTGGTGCGTTTTTTATATTCTGCAAAACCTTCCTTTTTAGATTGCCTACCGTCCGCCATGGGAATACTTACGAAAATAAACAGTAAAGTGTTTAAAAACGCGCCTAAAAGATATAACACGTGGAAGTTATTTGCAAACGCACACGACAAACCTATTCCCCACCACATTAAAATTTCTGCAAGATAGTTTGGGTGGCGTGAATATTTCCAAAAACCGTTAGATATAAAACCGTTTATTTTTTTCTTTCTAAACGAGTGTATTTCAATATCGGAAACGCATTGTAAAACGACGGCAAAAAGTGAAATTAAAAGTAAAAGCGTAGATAGTAAATTAAACTCAAAAGAGTTAATTATCGCGTAAACCGCTGGTGTTATACAGAAAAATACGACTAAGGTTGGAACGTAATGAATACCTATAAAATTAATTATAGGATAGAACTTTTTAGTCTTTTCTTTAAGCATCGTGTAGCGCCAGTCTTGATGGTAAAGATTTTTAAAAGTATACGCCCAGTTTGCCGTTAATCTTATCCCCCACAAACATACAACTATAATTAAAATCACCGTATATACCGTTAATTTTGAAAATAACGCAAGCCCAACTAGAATAAAAATAGGCGCAACGCTCCAGTACGGGTCGTAAACTGATGAATTAGAAAATATTAAACTAAATATAAAGCATACGACGGTTGCGATTGTATCTGCTAAAAATAAGTTTACAAGCGGTAAAAAAGGTAACTTAACGTAGGCGATAATGCCAACCAAGTAACATATTGCGTATATAAGCGCTACGGTTATAAAACTTAACGCTCTACTAGATTTGAGTTTGTTCATAGAATAATAAATATCTCTCCACTTCCCTTAACTGGTACGCGTGATTTTTCTAAAGGTATCGAACCGCAAGACGCCGTTCCTAGCCCACTCATAAAGTAATCAACTGAAACGTATGTTGCAGAAGGCACGGGAAGTTCGTCAAAATGTTTTGCATTTGATAATTCTTCAATCGAGTACGGAATTGCCGAGAAAGACTGCATTCCTTCAAAGCGAATTTTAGCGTTTTCACTTGAAATTTCAGCGTAATCGGTTAAATAATGCGCACCACATTCTTGCGGTTTATAGTAATTATAGTATTGTTTTTCAACGGTTGACGTAAATACGTTTTTCGTTGCGTAAGTATATAAGTCGGAATAAGTTTCACCGTTGCCGTAACCCAAGTATTTTACGTTAGAATAACCCTTGTCAAGTTTAATTTTAAGCCCTACTCTTGGGAAATAGTTCAAATAACCAGTTCCAGAATTATAAAATGCCTTTTGAAGTTCGTAATCGAGTTTAACCGAAACGCCGTTTTCATAGAAAGTATACGTAACGTCACCCTTTATAAACGGAACGTAAGCCCCGCGAGATAATGATATATTAAACGATATTGAGTTTTCAGTTAGATCGTAACTAATTACGTTTACTTCAGGTTTATTAAGTCCGTATTCTATCCACTTTTGATAATAAAACCTATCGTTGTCAATCGGCGCTCTAAACGTTGAAAAATCTACTTCGCCATACGTTTCACCGTTAGCGGTAAAATTAACGATTTTCCCGCACATTTTGTCAACGGTATAAGTCTTGTTTCCAGCGGTAACGTTTATAAAGCGACTACCGTTTATAAATTTTACGCTAGTTTGAATTTTTTCGGTAGCCGTAAAATTATCAACGTAGAACTGCTCGTGTGCGCAAGCGGTAATCTCACCGTCGCGAATAAACTCAACGTAAACGGTTTTATTTGAAGAATAAGGAACGCTAATGGTTGAACGCGGTTCAACGAGAACTAATTTTTCAGTAATTTTATCGTCTTCAACGATTTTTAACGTACCAACTAAATTTTCAAAGTAATATTTATTAAATAATTCTATTGAACTATCGGTTTTAGTAAATAAAATCGGTTGATAAACCTTTTTCATTTCTAAACTGCCCGCTTTAAGCGATCTATCCGTATTAACGACTCCGTCCATACAGAAATTACAGTCGTTATAAAACTCGCCGAAATCTCCGCCGTAACGTTCAGTTTTACCGCCGTAAGATACGCCGTGGTTACAAAATTCCCATATAAAGCCACCAGTCATTGAGTCGTGTCGTTCAATAACGTCCCAGTAATCTTTTAAAGCACCGGGGCCGTTACCCATTGCGTGAGCATATTCGCAGTAAATTAGCGGGCGTTTTTCTTTGCCGGTAAAGTAATAATCTTCCGCCCAAGATATGCCTGGATACATAACGCTGTCAAAGTCGACAGGCGCGTTATTATAAAATTCGTTATCGTGAAATTCCGTCCAAACTTTCCAAGGATAGCATCTAACAGACTCGTATTGAACGGGCCTAGAATCGTTAGCGTGAAAATAATCGGCAGCAAGTTCAAAGCCTTTACCCCAACCGCTTTCGTTGCCGAATGACCAAATGCAAACGCACGCGTTGTTTTTGTTGTTATTGTAATTAAACTTTTGCCTTTCAAGTATTGCGTCTGCAAAATAGTTTGGAATTATACTCATCGCTTTATCTTCGTTTGTATCGCTATGAGTGTTAAAATATCTACCGCCGTGCGCTTCTACGTCACTTTCACTCATAACGTAAAAACCAAGTTCGTTGCAAAGCTCGTAAAATTCTGGGCACGACGGATAGTGAGAAGTTCTTATCGCGTTTACGTTTAATGATTTTAATAAAAGTAAATCGCTATAAATTTCTTCTATTGAAATCGTTGCGCCCCTATCGGCAGTAAAATCGTGGCGATTAACACCGCGCATTTTGATAGGTTTGCCGTTAAATAAAAATACGCCGTTTTCAATTTTACAAGTTCTAACGCCAACTTTTGCGTAAATAATTTCGTCGTTAGAAGATAGTTCTATTTCGTAAAGATACGGATTTTCCGCACTCCAAAATTTTGCATTTTTTACGATAAATTCGCACTTTTCAAAACTTTTTACATTTTTTGTTTCTTCTAAAAGCGTAACGGTTATATCAACGTTTGATAAGTTAGTAAAAATAATTTTACCGTTCTTTCGAGTTATATCCGTTTCAATTTTATAATCGGTTATATGTTCGGTTGGTCTTCTTAAAAGATAAACGTCACGGAATATACCAGTAAAGCGCCATTTATCTTGGTCTTCAAGATAACTACCTGCACACCACTTAACTACTAAAACGTCAACCGTATTTTCGCCTTCGATAACGAAATCGGTAATATCAAACTCACTAAGTTTATGAGAAATATCAGTAAAGCCGACGAATTTAGAATTTATATAAAGGTAATAGCAACTGTCAACCCCTTCCGTCACAAAATAGAGTTTCTCATCGCTTAATGCGTTAAAGTTAAAAGTTCTTCTATAATGATAAACTGGGTTTTTGCTGGGGATATTAGGAACGTCAAGCGGGAAAGGATATTTTTGATTTGTGTATTGAAAATTATCAAATCCGTAATATTGTAAACAAGAGGGAACGGTTACTTCCTTATCAAAACTATCAATTAAAAAGTTTTCCGCATCTTCAAAGCACTCGTGCTCTTTTACGAGCCAAGTTCCATTTAAAGAGTAAAAGCGATCGCTTAACTTTCTATCGTAACTCTTTGCTTGACTTTTAGAAAACGGCACGTAGTAACATCTTGCTGGTTCGAGATTTATTGATTTTGTATCAATATGATATTTAACCATGACTATTCTCCCTTAACTTTTATTGCTAAACTAGTTGCTATATCACCTAAGAAATCATTTTTAGAGTAAAACTCTAAACTAAATTTACCATTTTCGTAAATAAGTTTTGAAACTGACGCGTTTCCAGGGTACGGAAGATCGTTTGCATCCTTACCTATAACCCCTAAAACCTTGCAAATAAACGATTTTATGCTTGAACCGTGCGAATAGACGGCAATAATTTTTCCGCCGCTTTCACGGGCAATTTTTTCCATTTCTTTATAAACTCTATCTTGAAGTTCAATAAAGGTTTCGCCACCTGGGCAGTAAGACGAGCAAATATCACAACCCCAAAGTTTCCAAATATCGTGATATTTATCGTCTATTTCACTATATTTAACCCAGTCCCACTCTCCACCGTCGATTTCTCTTAAACCTTTACTTTTAATAAGTTTAACGTGTTTAAGGTCGCAAAGTGGCTGTGCAGTCTGGCAAGCCCTATCCAAGTCGCTTGAATAAACCTTTGAAATATCAAAATCTTTTAAAAAATTTGAAGTTTTATTTGCTTGAAGCACGCCTTTTTCAGTTAAATCAACGTTTTGTTGACCTAAAAATACGTCAAGTTCGTTAGATTTTGAATAACCGTGCCTAACTATATAAATTTCAGTCATAATTCACCTATAATTCAACGATAAGTTCGTCGTATATATTTCCTAATAAATCTTCACTTAAATCAAGTTCGTTAAGGTGGGTGTATCTATCTCTCATTGAACTCGCTTTTTGCATACAAAGTATAAACGTTTCTTTATTGATATTTAAATTTTTAGGATTTAGGTCTACCTTAAACTTCTTAATATAATTTAAAAAAGTTGAATAGTCCTTTTTAAGTATTTTCAACATTGCAATAGTCCCGAGTGCAACTTGAATACCGTGAAGATTTTTTGATTTTGAATAATAATCTAAAGCGTGGCTAAACAAGTGTTCTGAACCACTAACAGGTCGTGAACTTCCAGCAAAATTCATTGCTAAACCAGATAATACTAGTGAATTTGCTAATACTCCAACAAATTCTGGGCAAATTTCATCGTATTGAGTCTTTAAAAGCCCGTCAAGCGATGCTTTTGAAATCATATACGCGTAGCCGTTTATAGTATCGTGACCGCGTTTTTCCGCTAAATCCCAGTCCATAAGCGCGGTATAATTTGAAATCGTGTCGCCTATGCCTGCTTTTAATAATTCTAGTGGGCTATTCATAATCAAAGCAGTATCAAGAAGTAACATATCAGGCATTTTAGCAAGCAAACTTTTGGGCTTATCGTCGTTTCTTTTTAATACTGCAACCGGCGACGCTATACCGTCGTTAGCCATAGTCGTTGGAATTGATAAAAACGGTATTTTTGATACGTACGCAGCGTATTTGCAAACGTCTAATACTTTTCCTCCGCCAAGCCCTATTATGCAAGAAATATCGGTTGCAATTATTCGCTCGGCAAGATTCATAGCGTATGAAATCGTGTTGTTTTCAACTAGTTCTTCCTTTAATAAGCCCACGTTTGATATTTGATTTTTAACTATATCACCGTACAACTTATCAACGATTGAATCAGAGACGTAGAGAATTTTACCTTTTATATCGTTATTTATAAGCGTTGAATACACTTTGTCAATTGCGTTATTTTCAATTATTAAAACGTTGTTCTGTTTCATAAGGTTATTATATAATAATAATTTTTAATTGTAAAGTGAAAAAAATAAGGCTGAAAAATTTCAGCCTTAATCTTTTTATTTAGTTCCAAATAATCTATCGCCTGCATCGCCAAGACCGGGTAAAATGTAGCCGTGTTCATTTAAACATCTATCAAGCGTTGAAACGTAAATATTAACGTCAGGATGAGTTTCGGCAACCTTTGAAATGCCTTCAGGTGCACCGATAATAGCCATAAACTTAATGTTTTTACATCCACGCTTTTTAAGTTCGTTTATCGCGTCACACGCGCTACCGCCAGTTGCAAGCATAGGATCTATAACTAAAACCAAACTGTTTTCAATGCCTGCTGGCAATTTGCAATAATAAGAGTGTGGTTCTAAGGTCTCTTCATCACGATACATACCGATATGACCTACTCTAGCCGACGGGAATAATACGTGAATACCGTTAACCATGCCAAGACCTGCTCTTAAAATAGGAACGATTACGATAGAATTATCTTTAACGAACTCTTGAGTACAAGTTTCAAGCGGGGTTTTAACTTCCTTTTTAACGGTGGGAACACCGTCCTTTAAACACTCGTAAGTCATTAAAGTGGTTATTTCTTCAACGAGTTCTCTAAACTCTTTCATACTCGTCTTTTCGTCACGAAGTATAGCAATTTTATGTTTGATTAATATGTGGTCGAAAATGACTACGTTATCGTATTTTTTCAAAACAATTCTCCTTTTATTCGGCTTTTTCACCCTTTTCTTTGCCGAGTTTACTCTTTTCAACCTTAGTTAAAATGAAGTTTGTAATGATACCTAAGATAAGTGCGGTTGCGATAGGAGTGATGGTTATAACCTTTGCAAAACCACCAGTTGCTGCAATTAATCCAGAGTACGGAATTTGAATAGATAAACCACCGATACCAGAAATTAAAATTGCAGAAACGATGAAAAGGTTTTTATTTTCATTAAGGTCAACTTCTTTAAACATCTTAAGACCAGATACTGCAATGAAACCGTATAAGGTAAGGCAAACGCCACCCATTACGCATGAAGGAATTGATTGAAGAATAACCATTATCGGCGAAATAAACGATAATACGATACACATAAATGCAGTCGTAGTAATCGTTACAACAGACGCGTTTTTAGTAATTGCTACGCAACCAACGGACTCGCCGTAAGTGGTGTTCGGGCAAACACCAAACATAGTACCAGCAATAGAACCAACACCGTCACCGAGTAAAGTTCTCTTTAAACCAGGATCTTTAATTAAATCTCTATCGATAATAGTAGAAAGGTTTCTGTGGTCTGCAATGTGTTCAGCAAATACTACGAGAGCAACGGGTAAGAATGCGATAACGACTTCTGCTACACCGCCCCAAGTGATAACTTGTGCACCGCCGTTTGCGGCTAAGATTTCTTCACTAACGCCATTGTTAACGAGTTCTTTAATACCTTCAACGATAGAGAATTTAGGAACGCTAATAAATGCGGAAAGTCCGGTAAAATTACCATCTTTATCTACGAAATTAGAAACGATACGAGACCAGTCAACGATCTTTAAGTAATCAGCGTCTGCCAAAGTACCGATTAAAGTGAATAAGGACGCAACTACGTAACCTGCAACGATACCTAAAATGAAAGGTATAAGTTTAGGCATCGTAAATCTCTTTTGAGTGGAACAAATGATAACTGTTACAAAAGTAACTAAGCCACAAATTAAAGAAACGAGGTTATAAGAACCGTGAACTGCACTTGCGTTAGCCTTAACGATGTCGCCCATTGCAGCGCCTGCTAAGGATAAACCGATAAGAGCAACGGTAGGTCCAATAATAACGGGAGGCATAAGTTTAGCAACCCAGTCAGTACCAACGAAGTGGATAATAACTGCAATTACAACGTAAACGAGACCCGCTACGATAGAGCCTAAAACGATACCGCAATAACCGTAAGCAACCGCAACGCCGAGAGAGTTCAAGAAAGCAAACGAACTACCAAGGAATACGGGGCTTTTAAACTTAGTAAACGCTTGATATACGAGTGTTCCAATACCAGCACCGATTATAGCGGCGGGGATTTGAGTAGGAATACCGATAATGGTAGGTACGGCAATCGTTGCAGCAAGAATTGCAAGCAATTGCTGAAGTGCGAAGATTAACATTTTATTAAACTTCGGCTTGTCGTGAATGTCATAGATAAGATTTTTTGCCATTTTTAAATCCTTCTTTTGTTTATTTGGCTTTAACGCCATTGATAATATATTATCACGCATAGTATATTTTGTCAATATCTTGTGTTGAAATTGTGAAATTTGTGATAATTCC
>JAZSOI010000012.1:0-72318 GCA_045536835.1 Christensenellaceae bacterium | reverse complement strand
AAAATAGTCTTTCGACTTTAATGTTTTTCCTTCACTGCCCAAGAAAATTTACATTATTACTTTGACGGATAGGCAATCGGACTTTAACCGTAATGACTGTTGCGACGGAATTTCACCGCACTTCCCCTACTTTCTGCAATTACTTGCAACTCGCATCAAATATATATTTGTTATATTATACTATTTCGTTTTGTTAAAATCAACAAATTTTATCTCTTAGATAAATCTTTTGATTTATATTCTTTTATAATCGTCGAAATTAATCCGTCTGCCTTATCAGGATATTTATCCCGTATAATATCAAGCACCGTCTCTAAAATCTTCTTTTCGTCAATTGTTATTCCGGTTTGGACATTTAATGCGTTGTATTTCGTACAAGCATGCTTTTTATTTATCAAGATATCCAATTGATTAATTAACTCGGCGTGAGCGACGTCGTCATATTCTTGTTTGTCGTTAATAATAATTTCAGGAAGGGTTTCAACGTCTGCGATAGTGATATCGGAAATAGGTGTTTCTTCAATCGTTTTCTCTAATTTCTTATTTGTTTTATCAGAATTTCTGGAAATGGATATTTTCCTAATAGTTGCAGAAATCTCATCTGACCATACTCTCAACTGTACTTGAAGGTTATAGTAAGAATTCGTTTTCTCCAAATTATCTCTACGAGCATTAGGGATAAGGTTTGGAGAAATAATATGTAATTCTCCTATCAACCAGCCATTAAATCTTTCATCTTTAAAGAAAGAATTTAACACCGATCTTTCTCCTAATTGGATATTTCCTTTCCTAAGTCTTATTCCCTTTAATGTATCATTTTGAATAGTACCAGAATAACCCGTTTTAGCAAACCATAAGATTGCTAAAATTTCACCATTGTTATCTTTAAAAATTCTTTCTTCTATATCCTCAATTTTATCTTCAGACTTTCTCACTCTATCAGCTAAAAAACTATCACTATAATTTTTATATAATTGAATCTTTTCTTCTGACTCTATAAAAATATTGTATTCGCTAACTTTTAAGCCCCTATAAAGAAGTTTAGAATTAATTATATCTTTCCACTTAAAAGTAGGAGAAAATGGAGCTGGTGCGACTTGAGATAAATATTTATAAACTTCAACATCATCCAATATTTCATCAGAATTAGAAACCCCACGCAAAGTCACTGAAAAATAGTGTTTGCTTTTAGTTTCGTGTTCATTTGAAATAGAGACTACTCTTGTAAAAACTTCTTCAAGTGAACCATTTTCCTCAATTGCGTATAAACTCTTTCTAAGTTCATGTGCATTAAATACAATGGTCGTCTTAGTTTCTTCACCGTAATAACTTGTTGTAAAAATCAGCTCATCACAATACGCTAATCCCGCAAGTCTACCTATCCCTCTAAACCCACGATTAGTAGTATTAAATTTAACGGAATCGCCTATGTTAAGAAGATAATCTTGTGCCTTTAATGAACTAACACCTGTTCCATTGTCGATTATCGTAATACATCCATTTAAACGATCTATTTTTATTTCTATACAATCTTTCCCCGGTTTTAATATACCTTCAGCTATTGCATTATCTATAGAATCAACCGCGTTTTGAATATATTCTCGGTATATATCTTTGGGACTATCATACATACCAGTAGTCAACGTTTCTAAAGTAAATTTTCCAATTTTTATATCCATTTTAATCACCAAAGAATTGTAAAACGGAACAAATTTTATTTGTTTCTTTTTCGATATTTTCCTTAATAATTTCTTTTCCTAACTCTTCTTCATTAATAAGAAATAACTTCTCTTTAAAGACATCTAATTTATCAAGTAATTTTTTCTTTATGAAAGAAATATTTTCCTCATTAAAAGAATTAAAAACGTTTTTCAATTCTCTATTAGAAATTGCCCCAACTTTTTTATAACGTATAGCAAAATCCAAAATCCTAGTATCCAGTAAGACTTTTTTATTCTTAGCTTGAATTTTATATAAAGCATCGAAAATATTGCTTTCTATATTTCCACATTGAATAAATTTATTCGCAACCTCTTTTATAAATTGTTTACCCCTTAAATCAATTATTCCTTTAAGAGCTGAATATTGTACACTTCCTGCTACAACTAGATATCTGAGCAATTCTTCATGTAAAACAGGAAAACGTGAAGTAAAGTATTCTAAAATAACCTCTCCCAGTTGGTCCATATTTTTAAGAATGCTTAAATACGACATATTGTAAACAAACAGTATTCTTTGAGTATCTGTTTTGCAATTACTGTAATTCTTTATACTAAAATCATTGTTTCCTATAATAGATATAAATTCTTTACGCTCTTCATTAGATAAACTTTGATATAATCTTCTCCACTCGTCTATTCTTTTGTGATTAATCGTCCATCTTTCATATCTAGCATTGCGCTCAGCTTTAGATTCGTCCTTTTTCTCAACAAAATGACCACGCAAGCCAAGCAACTCTTCTGGCATCGCAAGATTTTCAATAAATTCTTCAACTGTTTTACCAAAATCCGCCTCAAAGAAAGAACGTGAAGAAACGCCTTTGCCTTGAGTTGGTATAAGCATTCTTTGAACAGCCCTCAAATATTTTCCGTTCCAATTAGTTCCAATATACGTACGGTCTAAATCTTTTAACGGAATATACTTCATAGGAAATGAGAATATATGAATATGTCCATCTGCGCCATATTTTTCATTAAGTTCATCACAGAAATCCATAGATATCTTCATTCTATTATATAAATCTTCTGGCGTGTCTGCTTGATATTTACTGCCTTTACCCGTAAAATCCTCGCCATTAAATAAAATATAGTTAGACAAATACTTAATACCATTTTTAGCGCACATCTCAAGTGCACGTTTGTAGTAAGACTCATCTTCTATGTGGTCAAACGCAATACGAGCTGGTCTTAATGCAATTTCTCCAAGTCTCTGCGCTTTATGTTCTGTCATGAGTTTTGCGTCAAGTCCTTGGTTAAAATCAACGTATCTATTACATTTAGCGCCCGTCTTGGGATTTGTAAATTTTGCACCTTTTCCAAACCCTAAATCAATAATTTCGTCTATAATTTTGTCGAAATCCTTAGAACGCAAGACATTATTATCCATCAGCAATAAGTCTCGCTTCTGTCCTGCCACTTCATCAATTTTAGCAACTTGTTCTCTAATTGAAATGTAAGGAATATAATTAGGCTCTAAAGTTTGAACTGCACAAAACTGGCACTTCATGCCGCAACCACGAGTCATATAAAGAAAATAACCATCATTCCATGGATATACATACTGTTCTTTTATATCTTCAAGAATAGAATAATCTGGAGGTAATCTATCAATACATTCTTCTTTTTCTAAACCTAAAGTTCCTTTTCTGTCTAATAGACCTGTATTGTTAATAACTGTTGGAAAATGCTCAGCAAATAATTCTGGCATTAACGTAGACATAATGCCACCAATATATACTCGTCCTGTATCTTTAACTACTTTAAGCGCATATTCTATAGATTTTTTAGTTTCTTCCCATTCAAAAGTAAATAAAGTTGTCACATATACTCTATCCCATTTCTTATTGTCAAATTCTTCAGGAAGTCTTCCTTTAGCAAATCTGACGTAGTCATTGTGTATATGTTTATGAAAATACGATATTTTCATTAACCCGAGTGGCGGGTATTTGTTTTTATAATTTGGCTCTATTAATAAAATATCACTCATTTTATTTTATCCTTAATGTTAATCAATTTTTATTTCTACATTCTCTTCATAATCAACACAATACAAGAAGAATCTAGCTCTTGTTAATGCCGTGTATAATATAGCTCTTTTCCTATCTGTTAAAGGTTCATTTTTGTATGTATGATTGACAAATATAATCACATCAGACTCTAACCCCTTAAAACTTTGAATAGTTCTATATTTTATTGTGTCCTTGTTGTCGTCATAGATGTCGTCAATGCGACAACCACCTATGAAATCAACATCTTTAAGTACAGATTTTTCCTTTTTTCTATCGCTTAAAACAACTATCTTGCTTTTTAAAACACCTTCTTTATTCACCAACTTATTAATTATTGAATCAATATACGAAACAAGTTGAGCCTTCCTTGAAAACGTTCTAACTTCAGGGTCTACGCCTTCAATTTGATTCGTTAAAGTGTCCATTCCTAAACACGATTTGTCTTTAGCATATCTATAAATATTAGCCGTATTTCTAATATTATATCTTAAAACAAACGGAGGATTTTCTATATAAAATTTATCAGCAAAATCACGTTGAAAGATATTTTGACTTTCATCAAATAACACATATAATTCGCCACCTTCTTTCGCAAACAAATTAACACAATACGCCCAATCTTCTGAGAAATCTTGTCCTTCGTCAACAATAACCAAATCATATTGAGAAATATTGGCTTGTTCTAATAACGAAGAATATTCTTTACTCCCATTCCTTTCCGAGGCGTCCAATGCTTTTGATTTTAAAATATTAAACATTAACGCATCAAAATTATAACAATCAACTTGTCCACCAAACATCTTTCTAATAGTATCAGCCAAGGCTTTATTATAGCAGACATATAGAGGTTTCAATCCATCTTGCAAGCATCTTTGAATTTTTTTAATACCTATCCAAGTCTTCCCTGTCCCTGCGCCACCAACAATAAACGCTCTTTTATAATGTGACAACAAATCAATAATTGTATCTTGTACATTATTTATTTCTACAAGCTCTCGGTTTTTATCTTCTATAAGTGCACCTGCAGAAATTGACAGAGCAATTCTTTTATTAACAAGATTGATGAATTTTTTTTGCATCTCCGGTGCTAAAAAGGCAGTCGTTCCCTTTCTGTGCCCACGAAAATATCTAAAAATCTCAACAATCCTTTTTTGAAGATTTTCCATATCATTTAAATCTATGGTCAACTCTAAAGGAGAATCCATTGTTAATGGAGAATCTATAACATAATTAGGAAAAGCAACGGCATTACCATAAACCCCAGCAAACTGCATTTCAAGTTCTTCTTCAAAATATTTCTTAAAAAAGCGCATACTTTGTTCTGCTTGATAATATGGCGATTTATCTAAAAATCTTCCCCCTGTAGAATCATAAAGTCTCCACTCTCCTTCTTCAACGCTTATCGCATTACCTCCTTTAACTTCAATACACAAAAAACCATAATCCGGATTAAAAATTAAAAAATCGCACTCACTATCTTCTCTTACTCCGTCCTTAAGAGTGTACCATCTTACAGAATAAAAAACATGATATTTATCGCTTAATTGTTTTTTTAATTCTTTATAAAATTTTACTTCCGAATACACATGAGCGCTTTCTAAAATGCTCGCAGGGTGCATAATTGCCATTGTTAAATCTCCCAATATCCTTTAAGTTTCTTTTGTAGTTGGTTGTCAAAATATCCACACAAATAACTACGATTCAAGTCTTTATTAAAATGCCTACACGACACTTCATTTAAGAACAAACAGCCTGCGCAGGCTTTTTCTTTATTAATGCAAACAGGGTCGAAAATACACTTCTTTACACGTTCGTATGCTCTCTTAAGCCACTTGTCAAATTGCGTTTGGAATGCACTATACAACGCGCCCATATTAAAACCTTGTGAGTTAGAACAATATATAAATACTGCAGGAATATTAGGCAAAATGTATTCCGATAAAGAACTTTTATCCAAACCACAAATTTCCGATGCTTCATTAATAAGAGCATGCGATATACTATGTAACAATGTATAAACTTGTTTAGTGATATTTCCACTTTCACTACCATCAATTTCAGAAAATGGTAAAATTAAATTAGGATGAATTCTATCCAAGTACCACATCTTTATTCCATTATCACTCACATCGATTGGTAGGTCATCTCTTTCAATCAGCTCATTCTCAAGCAACCAATCAAGAACCTTTCTTCTATCAAGTTCAAACAGCACTCCTTCTGTTTCCAATCTTGTGGCATAAATATTTCTTTTCGTCATTTCGATTGGAAATCCGTGAAGCTTTACACCCGTTCCACATCTTTCAAGTCTTGTATATCCATAGGATGAAAAAACAATTGGCACGGCAGAACATAATTGAGCATTAGCAAAACCCAAATCATTGCAAATTTTCTTAAAGTTTGGTTTTATTCCGTCATTTACAATGGACGCGTCTTCTTCCGCTTTATCTAAGCTTAACGTAATTTTTGCATCTATCAATTCATCGTATTCTAATATCTCTTCCGCTATCGTCTTTAAATCATCTGTAGACGCTACCGATATACCAGTAGAAACTTTGCTAATAGCATCAAAAATTTGATTCCCAGGATTCATCCTGCGTTCAGCGTCGAGTACAGTATTTATTGTAACCTCGTCAAGTCCCATTGCTCTATAATCATCAGCTTTCTTCTGGAGTGCTTTCTCAAACTCTTCTGATTGTGTTACCTTGCCTTTTTCAATAATTTCTTTATAACTTTCTTTCGAAATCAAATCAAGATATTGAGCAATTACTACTTTTTCACCTCTACCGTCCTTTTCTGCGTCTAAGAAGACGTCTTTTTTCTTATCTAATAAATCTATTAGGGAAAGAGAGAAAGGAATATAATTAGATGAATCTAATGCTGGTTTAATTTTTAATTCTTGTTTACACTCCGGACAATAGTGAGGTAACGAAGCTCTTTGACCGCAAGCTGTACATACAAAATCCAGCCCACTACCCTTTCTTATCATATATTTTGTGCCATGACCAGGAGTCTTACATTTTGGCACAAAAACACCATCAGCATAACCACATTTACAAACACGAATCATTCTTAGCTGTGTTAAATTTTCACCACATTTACATCTCTCGTGCTCTCTTCTTTTGAATTCATCGTAACTATAATACTGCCTTACATGTCCACATTTTTTACAAACAAACACCCAAGGCTTAACAGATGTTTGAATCGCCGCAATGTTATCGCTTATTTTAGGAGTTAAAACATCAACATAATCCTCATTAATTTCCGACGGAAAACCAACAACGGACTCGTCACCGTTAAGATTTTTATATTCTTTAATTTGTTGGTTTACAACACGCAACAATCTTTTATTGTTTATACCCATTAATTGCACGCTATTCCAATTATCTACGTGCACGGCATAGGTTAAACTTCCTCCACTTTGTGTGAAGTCTACCCAATTCTCTGGCAAATATTTATACAAAGCTTGTTGCACACCTCTGTGCATTGTTTTATCAGATGCCATATTTTTCTCCTATCTCATTTCTACAATAATTTGCTTATCCGTATCTCTTAAGCTATTCATAACATGGAAGTTACACTTATCGAAAACTTCAGTTAAGTACGTTTTAGCTTCAAAAGAGTTATTACTAAGCTTTTCGAACAATTCTGAAACTTTTAAATCAATTATTTGCTTGTAAAGTTTACCCACTGAACTATCTTCATTTGAACACTTAAAAATACTATATGCATGCTGTTTAATTTCTTCTTCTGAAATTTTCCCAGTTTTAATTGCATTTTGCAAATCCGCAAATTTGCTAATATCCTTAACACCCTCTGTATATTTCAATTTGTACAAATAGTAGTTTAATAATAAACTAGATACTACCCCAGGCAATGTTATTTCAACAGCCTTCGTAGCCCATCTATTTATTGATACAGCATCCACTAATATATCTTTATATTCGTGGAATTTGTTAAAGTTTTTAAGATAACTTCTATCTTTTTCTCTGGATGGACGAATAATATCTATAACAACGCCAGTATGCTTTCTTCCTACACGCGAATAAGCCTGAATATATTCTGCAGTACTTCCCGGAATACCATAAAAAACCATTAAATTAAATCTATCAGCATCCACACCGTGAGAAATCATGCTTGTTGCTGCTATCATATTAAAATCAATACCGCCTATTACACTATCAGCATGCTCAATAGCAGACAAAGTTGACCTAACTTCTTGGAAAGAGTCATCGCCCGTCATTTTTCTAGGAATTAGCGGCTCAATCCCTTCTTCGATTAGTTCTGTATTGATGGGGTCCTCTAAACCTTGAAGAACCCTATTACTTTCCATTTTTACATTATTGTACTCAAGAATAATCCAGTATTCTTCAATAAGTTTTTTAGCCGCCTCTATTCGTTCTTCGTCGGTACCATTAATCTCAATCCCTGCAAACGATAAAATTTGTTTAGGGTCTTTATACAATTCCCATACTACTCGTTTGAGATATTGCAAAGAATAAGCAACGCTATTTACTATTGCTTTACCAAAAGGCGCATACCCAAAAATAATACGACATATATCATTCTTATCAATTTTTGAATAAAAGTTATGGTCCAAATAAGGTGACGCCGCAGGAAATCTAATTGAGTTTTTCCAATATAAATGTTTTGCCTGCTCCTCATATGCTGAAATTGTTGCTGTTGCACCTATAACTTTTATCCCTCGATTACTTCCAGAAAGATTTTTAATAAAATAATCAACAAGGGTCTCATAGTGCCCCGCATAAGTACCCAAAGATTCTTTAATCAAGTGTAATTCGTCTTGTATCAATAAAGACGGCGCAGGGTCTTTCATTCTAACTCTTTCAAATTCAGACGTATCACAATCACAATTATCGGCTAAACACTTTAATTTGTCTGTATAGCCATGTTTAGGACATCTAAAATCAGCCCCACATAAAATGTTGTGAAACTTTGAATTAAATCCTATTGCTGTCATTTTATCTACAGTGGATATTATAACACTAGGTAAAAACCTATAAACGTCGTCGTCCACCATATATAATGGCACTGTTCCTTTTGAATCGCATCCTTCCGTATCACAAATATGTACAAGCGAATTTTTTTCTTCATCATATATAACGTGTACACTATGTTTTCCACAATACGGACAAACATCTAAAAGTTTATACTTCTCGTCAAGCTCCATTTGAGACATATCTAACAAAGCTTGCCTTTCCTCTTTTTTTATGCTATTAGGAGTATTATGTTCACCGACAAAATATCCCAAAGCAAATCTATCTCCGCCTGGAAAATTTTCTCTACGAATTAGTTCTGCCGAAGCCAATATGTTAGATACACGCTGAACTTGTTGAACTGATAATAATCTTAATGGATATTTAAGTATCGCAGTTACCCCACACTCTTTACCCCTAATGCGGTCAAAGAACAGATTGAAAACCATAATACCAAGAAAGGCTTCTGTTTTACCACCACCAGTAGGGAAATACAAAATATCTATTTCATCTGTTTTAGCCTTTTGAACCAAATCGTCGTCAAGCATTAAATCTGGTTCATGGGCAACAATATCTAAAAGAAGTGAAACAATAAAGACAATCTGGAAAAGTCTCCACGTCGAATAACCTTTTGCCGAATTCTTAAATGCTTGATTCATATAACAAAAGGCTTGTCTTATCATATTATGTTTTTCTATTAAGTTAACACCTGTTTTAAAGCGTTTAATTTCAGTTCTAAAACCGTCTATTTCTTTCCTAAATTGTGCCTTCCCTAATTCTGTTAATTCCTCGCCGTTAGAAGGGTTTTTCCCTGTCGCATAATCACTTTCCCACTTTGAAAGCTCTCTAAGCATATTGTCATACACTTTATTTAATGTCTCAACTGGAGAAACTATTAACTCGTCAAATTTTACAGCCAAATCATCTCTCGTTTTTAATCTATATTGAATAAACTGTGGAACGTGCGTCGTTTGAAGCTCTGCAGTTTCTTTATTATATTCAACATTGCAATTATTTCCTAAAGCATAAACGTTTTTGTCATACTTATAGTCATCTGCAAAATAATCAAGTTCTATAGGCAAGAATGTTGTATTTTCACATGCTACTTTTATACCAGAATTGAACAACGTTGTAATTCTATACTTATCGTTTTTAGGCTTGGCTTGCCCTTTATCTTGAGTCTCGTCTTGCCAAATAGTTTCATTACTTAAAGCAACTGTTACCGATATATAGTCTCCAACGCCTTTAAACTCCACATCTAGAGAATAATTAAAAGATGTAAACATTTGAGTTTCTTCTCTTTTAATTTGTCTTTCTTTATATTTCTCCCAATTTTCCTCTGATAACAAATTTTCAATCTTTAATTTCTCTCTAAATTGACACGGTATAACATTATGCTTTTCCTTTAATTCAACAGATATATTTTTTACTTCTTGTTTTATCTGTTTGCGGAATTCACAACCATCATCATTTTTCGGAATAGAACCACTTGAATATTTTTTATTATAAAAATCAACAACATTTACACTAAAAAAGACATTGTTTCTATCAATTGCAATTTTTTCATACACAGGCAATAATTGTACCTTATGTTCTGACATTTCCTTTGTAAAAGAGCCAGAATTATAAGCCTCTACAAATTCCTCAAAATTTTTATAAGAAGTTTTAAACACCAAGTTGAAGTCTTTAAGAAAATAATCTCGTTGCTGTGCCAAAGTCGGAATCACTCTAAAAAAGAAGTTCCCTTGAGGATAAATATTTATTTTTGCAGTATCAACATCATTCTTAGAAATCCTAAAATCAACACTTATTTGTTTAATAAGAACGCTTGAGGAAAAACTCTCCTCTTTGCTTTGAGGAGATAATTTCCCTACATATATTCTATCTTCTGGATTATGTTCTAAAATTTGCGTTTTATCGTTACCAGAAATAGCACTTACAAATCTTTCAGAAATGTTTTTTGCCAATATTTCGCGATTATTCATTAATCATCCCACCCGTTTTCTTTAATCCTGTCTTCTATAAACTTAGCTTTTACTCCTATTTTAGAGTATAGTAAATCAATGATAGTCTTATTTAAGTTAACACTTAATCGGTTTCTATATGTTTCTATAATACTTAAAAAAGCAACCCATTCACCATATTCATTAGGTTCTATAAATAATTTTTCCTTAAGCTCATCTGAAGTATATTTCGATTCCTGTTCAAGAGAAAAAGATTTTATTGCTAAATCAAGCTGGAAATCTATTTGTGTTCTACCGTCAAATCTTGGTTTATCAAACCTTATCGTTACTTGCACTTTATTATCCTTATTAACTAAGCCTTTTACTACTATACCAGAACCATATTTATCATGCCTTACTCTTTGATTAATAGTAAAATCAGATATTGTGATCTTTTTTTCCACACCAAGTCCTTCACCATTAGCTATACTATCAAAATGCTTAAATAGTCTGTTCCACCACTGACTAATTGTCTCCCACCCTTTAAAATAAGAGGAAAAATTAATTTCTGTTAACGTTAAAAACAAACCTAAATTAAAACAATCGAGTTCTTTTTTGTTAATAATTTCTTCAATTTCTCGTAATGCCCTACACCACCTAACTATGTTATACTTCATCGTATCATCACAATCTGTCAACAAGTCAGAAAAATACGATTCATAATCATTTTTATCTATGTATTTTTTTCCATAATCAAAGTTTCTCTCACACTTTTTCCCTTCAAATACAATTTTGTTGGGTTCAACAACAGCATCTTCACCGTCGTCCATATCCAATTCTTCCACTGTAATAATAGAATTAGCAGAAATTTGACCAGCTCCATATGCAGTTTCACCACACAAAATATTCTGCTCGCTAAATGCAAGTTCCTCTGTAGCTAAAGTTTGTCCAACAATTATATTACCATCGGCTTTAATCACGTCAACATCAATTTCTTGTGCTGTAATTTGGTCGTGTACTTCAATATTTTTCGCTTTTACTTGTTTGACAAACATTTTATCTTGGACAATAATCGAATTTTCAACCGTACAATCGCCCATACATATAAACTTACCTTTAACTTCTATATCATCAGCTTCAACATCACCTAACACAATAAGGTCAAATAGAGCCGTAATCTTTCCTGAAACGCGCATACTTGAGGCAACAATATAACTTGCCTTAAAAATCGCCTCTGTGCGACTTTTAACATTGCTTATGATAAAGCAATTATCTCTATCCCCTGCTTTTATAATTCCAGAAGTTTTATCGTCATAAACTGCCATCTTTAGTTATCATCTCCCATAGAATCTCTAATTAAATCCATATATACAGACTCGCCTCTTTTTGCCGATAACACTATTGACAATTCGTCCTTTGCTCTTGTACAGCCAGTATATATAAAATTAATATTCTTTTTATATGCTTCTTGCTTTTCCGTAGTTAAATTTGAGAAATCTCTTGTTGTTTGCACGCCTTCGTGACTACCTAAAGGCCTAAGCCCCGCCAAGATAACTGCTCTAAAATCCAAGCCTAGCGACCCTTCAATTGTTGTTATTGTAACACCAGTTCTTGAACCATAAGTGACACCGTTTGATTCCCCAGAAATAAGAACCGCAGGGTCTTCCCAACCGTAAGAATAAAAACGTTGTTTGATATATGGTAATAAATTATAAAATTTTGTTTTCCATCCGCTATGCGTGTTCTGACCAATACGATTATATAGAATAATCGCTATATCTACTTCACTCATATCTTTATTTTCAATCAAATGTTTTGCAGCCCGACAGATAGCTTCCGCCTCTCCTTCGTTACTAAAATCTTTTAATTCTATAATTTCAGGAGAATTGCCTTCTCTGTAAGCCGTTCCACGAAGAAACAACTCTGGGTCAGAACTTAAATCAGCACCAATTTTTTCTCCAAACCATTTTGCCTTCTCTACGAATCTATCCACTGCATCATTAATTGGTTTCGAGTTCCTATAATTCGTTTCTATCGGCAAAGTTTTTCCTCTATATTCTGGATAACCTTCTCCATTTCCTTGCCACGGAGCTTTACCGCTTTTAATGTGATTTTTAATGTCTTGAGATTTATCTCCAGCAATAACAAAGAAATGATTTTCAGCATTTTTATTTTTTAATAAATTGAAACAAAATCTATACCACTCAGGTTTGAATATTTGTATTTCGTCAATAAAAATTCCCGTAAATCTTTCTTTAATTCTTCCTTTTGCCAAGGCGTCATTCGCAACTTTAAAAAGCGCATCAAAATACTCGTTTGTATCTCCGTTATATATAGTTGGTATTGGAATATGGTTACTTTCTAACAAATGTCTCAACAAGCCAAAGAAAGTTTGACACTTTACATTTCTATTTAAAAAGCCTGCCTGAGCTATCGCCCATTGATAATAGTTGTTTAGATTCCTATTATAACAAGTAATTAAGAAATCTTCAGCAGGATTTAAGCTCGCCAACTTAAAGCACTTCGATATCAGCAAAACGCTTTTTCCACTACCAGCACACGCCAAAATTAGCTGGTCCCCCTTTTTAATCTTGTTGATTATATTAATTTGAGAGGAATCAAGCCTATACGACAATACTGACCTATCAGAACCATCCACACCCTTATCGTGCGTAGTTACTGACACGTCGTCACTTAAAATATATTTTCTAGCAATAGTAATTTCTGGACAAAGTCTTTGAAATATATTGTTAATTATTTTTTCTTCAATAAAATTTCTTCTGGAAATATACCTTTTAAGAACGCTTCCTCCTTCTTTTCTAACAGCTAAAATTGTATCCTTAAATAAAACATGCTTTGTTACAAATGCTCTACCATTTGGTGTCAATTGTGATAAAACTTGTGAACTTTCTACTTCCGGGAAAACAAAACAGATATTAAAATTAAACAATAATTCTCCTGAAAAATCTAGAAGATATCTACTACCTTTTAATTTTTCATAAATATCATTTTCAATCTTGTCAAAAACGCCTCTTTGCGCATTAAGCTCTATAGTCATTTTTACTGCATTAACATTATCAACATCAAAAAAACGCAACAAAAGTAAGCCTTCTTTGCAAATTAGAAGATTGAATAATTCCGGTTTACCACCTTCGAGCCCAATTTTTCTTGGATTAATATGTAATACGTAATAACCAAGCTCGTCCTCGTTAAACGCCCTGCTTATGGTACGTAAAAACGACCTTTCACTAGATGTTAATTCAAGTTGGTCATATTTTTCAGGATAAATTTCCATATTTTTAGCCCTTTTTCTTTAGTTCTTGTAAAAATTCTTTATATAAACTGTCCACTATTGGTCTTTCAAAATTTTTCGTTAGCACTTCTAACATTGCCTGTATTATTTTCTTTTCCGATTTTGAAAAGTCCGAAGGAATATCTTTCTTTGTTTTATAGTTATTTGACTCGTCAACTTCAGTTGTTAATTCAGTCAATTTCCCCATTAATTCAGCCTTTTGAGTAGCAATCTCTGTTGGTGCGTCCTTAGGTATAACATAAAGGTCTTTTCTTGCACCCTCTAAACTTTTGGCTATTTGTTCTTTCTCAAAAGAAGAATTAAACCCACTTTCTAAAACCTTTTCAACAGCGACAATCGTTTTCTCAGTTTTGGTTAAGGCTTTTTTCATTGGATTATTTCGAGTTTTAGATGCTGTTCTTATTTTTAATCCTAATTCAACACCAATTGTTCTCTTAAAACAATCGCAAAACTCAGAAAAAGCCTTATTACTTTCAAAACCGTCTCTTCTTGCATTCGGTATTAAATCATCAGAAATTATATATAATTCACCAACGCACCAGTTGTTAAATCTCGCTTCTATAAAATATGGAGATAACGTTTTATTGTCGCCAATTAGAATATTTCCTTGTCTAATTCTAATACCAGACACTTTTTCATCAGCAATTGTCCCATAAAAATCAAGCTCACCATACCAACCAATAGCTAATACTTTATCGGAAGAATCTTTAATATCAAAATAAGAAACACCTTGAATTTCGTCTTTAGCAACTCCTGCACGAGCAGAAACATCTATTGTAATTTTATAAGGTTTATATACTTGGGCCAACGTCTCAAAAGAATCACCAACAAAAACAGCATATTCGGCAACATTAAAATTACTTTTCGCGAATTCGTTTTTAAGTTCTCTTCCCCAATAAAAGCGGTCTCTAAATGGAACAGGTGCCACTTGAGCAATATAATCCTTAACAAATTCGATATCAAGTAATGTGGAAATATCGTCAACCCCTTCCATCTTTACTATGAAGTAATGCGCTGACGCTTGTTCAGACAACACCTTAACGTCAGTAACCGCAGAAATGACTTTTTGCAAATTATATTCAGAAGCTTGTCCAGGGATTAGCAATTCTTTTAACTTCGCACAATCAAAAGTAACTAATGTCTTTTCCGGTTCATTTTGAGCAGAGGTACAAAAACTTAATTTTTTACAATATGATAATCCACCCAAACGACCAATTCCTCTAAAACCTCTGTTGTTTGTATGTGTTTTAGTAGAATTACCTATATCCAACAAGGTTTTTACAGCAAGTTCTTTTCCGATACCCGTACCATTATCTTTAATACTAATCTCTTGCCTATCTGCGTCAACAATTATCTCAATTCTGCAGTCGTCAAGTTTCATTAACTTCTTTGATACTGCATTATCAAATGAATCTACAGCGTTTTGAATATATTCTCTATAAACAATTTCGGGATTGTTATACATACCCGTCGTCAAGGATTCTAATGTAAATTTACCAATTTCTATTTCAGCCATGATTTTCTCCTTTGCGCAAATTCATGTATTAATCTTCTTTTTCTGTTGCATCAACAACGTCGCCAATGTTGCATTCAAGCACTTTGCAAATGCTAAGAATAACGTCTAAAGATACATTTTCGTTTTTACTCATCTTTGCGAGTGTGGACGTAGACATGCCGGTTTTCATACGCAAATCGGTTTTTGTCATACCTTTATCAATAAGTAATTTCCATAGTTTGTTATAATTTGCTGCCATAAAAATACCCCTTGGTATAATAATTGAACTTATTATACCATTTTCTTATAAAAAAATCAATAGATATATTCGACTTTTCAAACAAAAGATTTGAATTTGAGCATAGAAAAAGTCGGTGGCTAAAACCACCGACTTACATTATTTATACAAATAAAATTAATCTTCTAAATCTTCAAACAAAGCGTCATCGAAAAAGTCTTTGAGCGTAATACCCAAAGTTGCAACGATTTGATATATCGTATCTAATTTAACAGTTTTATACTTGCCGTCTACCGTAACAGAAATAGTAGAACGAGGAATTCCACCATTCTTATAAAGTTGATACTGAGTCATGTTACGTTCTTCAAGCAAATTCTCCACCCTTTTGCCTACCGCTTCAGATAATTTCATAGTTTCCTCCTTGCGTTTATCGTAATAAACGTTCATTGCAATAATTATAGTTTGTGCAATTTAATTTTTAGTTTATTGTGCTGAACGCTTTCAATTTGTAGTTTATTGTGATAAACTATTGTATAAACGGAGGTTTCTAATGATAATTACCTTTTGTGGACATTCTAACTGTTTGTTTAAGGACGACATCAAAGAGCAACTTAAAAATATTCTTGTAAGCGAGATAATAAAAAATCCCACCTGTAAGTTTTACTTAGGTGGGTATGGTGATTTTGATGGATTGTGTTTGTGTACGTTAAAAGAATTGAAAAATAATTTTTCGGAGATTGAGCTTATATTTATTACGCCTTATCTTGATAAGAATTACTCTAAGTTAGAGTTCGCTAAATATCATTATGACGACGTTATCTTTCCTCCTCTTGAAAGCGTTCCTCGCAAATTTGCCATTTTAAAAAGGAACGAATGGATGGTTAATGAAGCTGATTTAGTTATTGCTTACGTTATGTATTCTTGGGGTGGCGCTGCTAAAACCTTAGAATATGCTAAGCGCAAAAAGAAAACTATCATTAATCTTGCCGAAAAAACTTACAAATAATCCTGACGTGTACAATGCGTTGTACAGTAAATTGTTGCTATAAATTTTAAAAAACTTTATAATACATGACACATGTTGTCACCTTTACTTTGATATAATGATGACATAAACTAGAAAAGGACTATTTACACTATGAAAAACGCATTGATAAGATTTCAAGGTCAAGTAGTAACCGTTAACGTTAGCAACAACATCATAGAAATGATTTCTGAAAACGACGAGAAACTTATTTTTGAAGCAAACAAGGATAACTTCTCTATTGATTATAACGTGGGCAATCTTGGAAGCGCCGTTTGTTTTGATGAAAACGGAAATCCATATTACCCTAACCAACTTGTTGGCAAGTTTGAAAACGGCAACACATACTCTATTAGCGAGCTTGACTACTGCACCTCTGTAAAAGGGAAAACGTCCGTTGTTCACGATAAAATTTTTCATGAAGTATTTATACAATTATCGGATGGTGAAGACGATTTTACTTACTGCGATATTTTACTTCAATCCGATAACATAACGGCAACCATAAACGGTCAAGTTTTGCAAGCAAAAGAACATAGAGTTTTTGCTGGATATTATACCCGTTACGATGGTTTCCCCTTCCTCGTCGTAGACGTTATTCCCAACCTTGAAACAAACGAAAAACTAGTTATATGTAAGAGGCAAAGACACAAAAAACACGATGACCCATACTTCGCTCTATCCTATGAAGAGTTTTGTAAAGAGATAGAAGTTGATGGCGAGACTGTTAAAAAATATTGTAGAATGACGGGACATGAAAAGCTTCATCATCAAGTTATCGAAACGCTTATTGGAGATGGTTATCCTGGACCAATTAGGCACGTAAAAAAGATAGACGTAATACGTGAAAGGCGACAAAGCAAAACCTATTTGGCTTATGCAAAAGACCTTTGTAATTGGTTTAAAGAAGACTATGAACGATATATGTGTTGCAAAGAGAACAAGGCTCGCATCGGCGTTACAAAAAAAGAGTTTCAAATACTATTAGAAGATTTATCTTTTATACAAACGTGCCTAAAAACAACTTTATCGGACTATAAAAGTTATTTTTTGGAGCGCTTTAAAGAGAAAAAATCCATACGACAATACGCTAAAGACCATAATCTAAATCGTGGAAGCGTAGATTATATTCAAAAGAAATTAATCTCTGCCCTTGCCAAAGCGCTTGAAGAAAGAGACAAGTCAGACGGAATAAAACGACTGATAGACCCGAACTCAACTGAATTTAATTTTGACGATTGTTAAAAGCAATCGTCTTTTTTTGTGTCATTTTTATGTGTTTCCTATCGAATTCAGGGATTAAAAGTGAAGGGATTAATTGCTCTCCTATGTCAAATTTATGTCTTTTCTAATAAATCCCCCTTTTAGGTGAACGGATTGATAAAGACCACTCTTTAATCACTATGACAAATTTATGTTTCTATCGAATCAAGCTGGCTACCTCTTGAGGGGATAAATAAGAAGCAAACCGACTTTATGTCAAATTTATGTTACAATCTAACGCTTCTGCCTACCACTTGAAGGGACTTATTAAAAAACATAAATTTTTGCGGACCAACGTTCAAAAAATTGTGCAATAGGATATTAGGAAAGAAAAATAGCGAATTATGTCAAATTTATGCGGTTTCGATTTAAATGTCCCTTAGTAGTGAAGGGTGTTAATCTAAAACAAGCGATTTATGACAAATCTATGTCATTTCGAGTTTCGTGTCCTTGGATAAGTGAAGGGGTTAATTCTTGACGGAATATTTTCGGCTAGTTAACCGCTTGATAAATAGAAAAATTTACGGAGGTGGTGCTTATGTGCTACTAAAAAGGCAATGCAGATGCGCCTATAAACAGTCTGCAATATAAAATTAAGGAGGAAACTATGGTAAACAAATTAACCCGATTTACGTTCTACAACATGTATTGGAACGTAATCAAAAACGCCGAAGACGAAGAAATTGGACGCTTTATTAAAGCCATTTGCGCCTTTGTCTTTGACGACGTACCGATGGCTCAACCTAAGACGCCACAAGAGGATTATTATCAGGCTTGTATTCTATCCGAACTAACCGAAGTTAAGCGCATTGAAGCGCAAGGTAAAGTTCCTAAAAAGTACAATCAAAAGATGCTCCACTTTGCGTTTTTAGACGTGTATTACAAAGCCATCAAACTAATGAACGACGAAGATAGCGGCGCTTATTTAAAAGCGCTTTGCACCTACTCGTTCGACGGCAAGCAACCTACCAAATTAAAATCAGCGGTAGACGGTTTTTTTGAGTTCGCAAAACTGAAATTAGAACTCTCGAAACTGCGTGCAACAAGCGGTAAAAAAGGTGGTAAAACCGAACGTGTAAAAGTAACCGATGAAGAGATTGATAGCCGAACGGAAAAGCACGAATGTATCCTCTCTTTCGATGAGTTTATGAAAGCGCATCCGCATATCGTAAACGACCTTTATCAAAGCAACAAGCATCTTTTAGACGGTATCGAAGATTGGACGCCTATCGACGTTGGATTAGATTATAGCGGTTATAAAAACTGTAAAAGTCTAACCAAGATACTTGAACATCGAAAGGAGATAGAACATGCAATTTGGTAGCAAGCAAATTAAGAAGCAACACGGAAGCCAAATAAAGGTTTTCGGTAGCAGGCTAAGAAAATGCAGTTCCCCTGCATTTTACAACTTGGGAAGTGGGATACCCACCTTTCCCCTTGCCCACCAGGCAACCAATAAAAACATTTAATTAAAAAGGAGAAAATTTTATGAAGAAATCTATTTACAAAACTGTTATTACAAGCAACGGGTATTACAACCCTAAAAAATGGCTCAAGAGCTTATGCGAGTTTCTATTAAGCTTAGCAAATAAAGAGAACAAACTTCTCTATTTGCTTAAACAAGAACCTCGCACTATTGAGGAAATTGTTCTTGGTCATTTTGTATTAAAACATCCTGAGATTGAAGACTACGCCAGCGATATTTTAGAATATCTTATGGACAACCTTCGCTATGAAGAATGTTTTACTTATGAAGAAAACAGCTTACTTTTAACTATTACGTTAGAAGAAAAATTCTTTGAGCTTTGTAAAGAACTCGGCATTAAAATCGCATGAGTCAACCAGTAATTTTCGATATAGCGTATACCCCCTATCGACTTAAAAAAGGTTCGTCGCAAGCGGAGATAGATAAGCACGCAAAAGACCGCGCTTTCTTTGATATGTCAGGGCGTGATAACAATATCTACAAGTATATGACGGCTGAGGGCAAAATTATGGGCGAAGAAACGCAAAAGTTTACGATGCTTGAATACTTGCAAAAAAGCACGGGTGTGTTTAATCAAAACGGCTTGTTATCTAAACAAGAAGTTAAAGAAATGAAAAAACGCGCGCAAACGGGCGAAAAGAATATTTGGCACGGGTTTATCTCGTTTAATAAAGAGAACTCGGAAAAGATAGACACGCCTGAAAAATGCATCGACTTACTTAAAAGAACGTTTAACGAATTTTTTAAGGATGCCGGCTTTGATAAGGATAATATCGACCTTATGTGTGCGCTTCATTTAGACAAAACTGAACACCTACATATCCACTACATTTTTTGGGAGCGAGCACCGAAAATTAAGAACAAGCGTGCCGCCGGTTATAAGTATAGAGCCAAAGGAAAAATTTCTAAAGATTCTATATTAAAAATGACCGAGAGATTAAACGCTTACACTATTAACGACGAACTCGACAAAAAACGAGATGAAGTTATTCAAAGTTTCTCGAAATCGGTAGCGTTTGAAAAGGCGCACTTTAAGGATTTAGCGGCAAAGACGTTAAAGGAACTTGCGAAAGAATTACCTAAGGACAAGCCTTGGTTCTACGCATCAAAAGAGATGGCACCGTTTAGACATAAAATTGATATGGCAGTAGACTTTTTACTCTCTTGCGACAACAATGCGTATGCCGCACACAGAAGTTTCGTAAAAGAAATGGACAAGAAAGAAGAAACCTTAAAAGGCATTATGGGAAAGTATTATTCTAACTTAACTAAAAACGAAATGGAGTTTGCGGATTTGTTTCCTAATCACACGGATATTCACGGTGTAAGCACAATTCATACGATTGAAAAACTACGTTGGGATTATAGGCGTAGGCTCGGTAATATCGTGCTAAAAAAAGCGAAATACGTCCAAGACAATACTTATACCTATGACAAAAGATTTAAGCGTAAAACCAACGATAAATTTCTTAAACGAAATATCGCTATTTCTAATAAGAAAATCAAAGGCTATATGCAAGGATTATTTTCATCGGTAGCTAAAATGTTTATGCCCGAAACTAACAACTACCGTAACCGTTTGCAAGAAATCGAAGAAGAAATGATTGCTAAGCGTAAGGAAGAAGAACAACTCTCTTCTACCCCACCGCCACAGCAAAACGAAAAGTACAATCGCTACAAATTCGGCAAAGGAGATTAGTCTAAAAAGTTTTTAAAAATATTTTCAAATTTTTACGTAAAAGAGCTTGACTTTGTCTTTCAAATGTGATAATCGTATTAATACGAGGAACGCTTGGAGGTAACAAAGTTTTATGAAAGGCTTAACAGTTGAAGAAATTATCGAATATCAACGCACTCACAAACCCGTTAAACACGTTTATGGTAAATGGGGAAATCTTAAATATCAATATCTAAAAGATATTGGTGTGGATTGGGCGATTGCGGATTTACCCACCCTACTACACGGCACCGACAAAGCCGCAAATAAGCTTTGGGACGTTATGTATGAAAAGCTTTCAAAACAAGAACGCTTCCAAAGAACGGGCGGCTACATCCGTGACGTTCAACTCGAAAATGAGAAAAGACATTTGATTGAAGAAGAAATCTTAAACGAAATTATTTACGTATTTTAAGGAGAAAATATGATGGAAAGAAAAGAAGACACATCTAGCAGAATTGCACGCAGAAAGTATGAAGAAAAGAACAAAGAAGAACGCAAACTTCTCAACAAAGTTTGGGGTACGAGCATCCCCCGAAAAGAAGCGGACAAAATTAACGCTTTCTTGGAAAAACATCATCTGACAAAGGTGGACTTGATATATGCAGGGTTTGAAGCCTTAAAGCAACAAGTTAAAAGCTCGAAGTAGAGAAAACTACTTTGAACAAACCACGTATATTCAACCAGCGCGATTGAAAAATATGATATAAGCGATTAATGAAACAGGAATTACGTGTTTTGTGGTACAACTATGACCACTGTTTATGGGACGAAAGGTCTGCACGCGGGGTTACGGCAAGAATGATAAGGATAAAAGTTTTAAAAGAAACGGCACGTAACGAAGAAATCGGAGATAACCCGCCGTCTCCAACTTAAACGGAGGTTAATATATTGCTTAGAAGCATCAAACAATCACTCGATATAATTAAAGAACAAGACAAGGACACGGCAATCACTATGCATTGCATTCGCTCGTGGGTAAAGGAAAATAAAATTCGCTCCCTACGTTCAGGCAAAAAGGTATTGATAGACGTGGACAGTCTACTTGAATATATCAACAAAAATAACTAAGGAGGAAATCGGATGGCTTATTATAGACTAACTACCAATAAGAAAGGTCACCTTTCGGCTAAAATCCAAGTATATGCACCCGGCCTAAACAATGAGAAAGGCAAAGTGCATTATAAGCGCATAATAAACGAAGACGACCTTCCCAAAACGAAATTTATTAAACTCGTTGAAAGAGAAGCTATTGCCTTTGAAGAATCCTTAGAAAAAATTTATAAAAAATCAAAAAACGGCGAACGTGCAATCGTTTTAACTTTTCCGCAACTCGCCGAAGAATGGCTACAAGGCATAGAACGAAACCAATCTATAAACTATCACGTTCGAGGTCTTGACGTCATTAAAAAATTTAATCAATATTTAAAGGATTCTAACCTTTACGACTTGCCTATCAACGAATTTACGGTAAGACATATTCAACTTTTCTTGAATACGTTTGGAAGAAAGCCTCAGCGTGGAGTTTCTAAACTTAAAAAGAACTTCCCTGCTTCCGTTAATTTTAGAGAGATGGCAAGACAAAAAATAATTACTGCAAATTCGGCATACCGAATGAAAAGGCTCGGTAAACCTATCAGCACAAGCACCGCTCAAAAAATTTGCGAATATAACAAATTGAATTTCGACGAATATTTTGAAGCTGTTGAGTCGGATGAGTTTTACGCAGCAGAAACGGTAAAAGGCTATAGACGAGTTTTAAGAACTATTTTTAATGAGGCGATTAGATACGACTGGACGACAAAAAATCCTGTCTGTGCAACTAAAATAGGCGTTGGAAACAATAACATTTCACTGCGTCCCGTTCACGAGAAAGAAGTCTTTTCGATAACCGAATCTCAAGCTTTTTTACAAGCTTTAGACAAACTACCGGAAGATATGGCTTATAGAGTTATTCCCGTTAAAATAATGCTTTTAACCGGTGCTAGAATCGGTGAAGTCCACGGGCTTAGATGGTCTGATATCGACTTTAATAAAAACGTCGTACGCATCGAACGAAGCCGAATTGCATCGGAAGGACACGGTACTTACGAAAAAGAGCCTAAAACTAGAACATCAAAGCGAAATATTCCCCTACCTAAATCTTTGGTGGAAGACTTAATTAAATACCAAGATTGGTTTAGACAAGCGGATGATAAGTTTGACCAACATTTAGACTCTACGTACATAGCGTCAAACGTTTATCGTCAACCTGCGGGAGTTGGAACGATTGGAAATTGGCTTACAAAGTTTGAAGAAGAAAACGGATTCAAACACGTTACCTGCCACGGACTTAGGCATACGTATTGTAGTTTATTGCTCACACAAAACGTTCCTATACAAACGGTTAGTAGGTATATGGGACACAGCGATTCTACAATTACGCTTGAGGTTTACAGTCACTTTATTCCGGACACGCAAGAGCGAGCATTAACTGCTCTTGACAAAATCACGGGATAGATAAGGAGGAATTATGTATATACCGAAATTAAGGCGAATTAGCGACGTTATAAAGGAAATGAAAGCGCAAGACCCCAACTCCCCTATCTCGTGGTATTTCTTACGAGAATTGTGTAGAAAAGGCAAAATCACTACGCTTAAGTTCGGTAATTCATGGCTTATAAACGTGGACGAGCTGTATGCGTTTTTTAAGGGGGGTGGCGAACGAAAATGAGAGATTTAATTTCGTCAGGCGACCTTATGCGGTTGTTTTTAGAAGGCGACCCAAATACAATTATCCGCCGTCCAAACGTAAGGCGTTTCGCTCAAGAAAACGGCGTTAGGCATATCATTTGCAATGGCAAGTGGCTTATTGATTACAAAGAGTTTTTCAAGAAAGTTAACCCAAGAAGAATTAGGAGAACTGCTACTGTGCCGCGCCTACGTTGTCTTAGAGATTGCGTTACGGAATTTAATAAAAACAACCGTAAATTCAAGATTGATAAAGCAACGGTTTCTCATTATATGAAGTCAGCGCAAGTCACTAGATATTTTCACGGCAACACGTGGTTTATCAACTACGACGAACTTGAAAAAGTTATCTTACGTCACCTCAAAGCCGTCAAAAAGAGAAAGAAAAGAAAAAACAACTGAATATAGGCAAACCCGTTTGGCACTATCTTGCCAAACGGGTTATTAACTAATTATTCTTTTGAGGCTGGCTCAATTCATATTGATTTTTATTGTTTTATATGTTATAATATATTAAAATCAACTAAGGGAAAAAATATGAATTTACAAATTAGAGAACAATCAGGTACGGATGTCGCTAGAAAGTTTGACTATCAAATGGCAGTAGCTTTAGATTATTTATTATCCGAGTATAAAGAAGACACGATAATCCTAATAGAAACCTTAGAGGATTTTGCTGTATTACACGATTTAAACACAGCCAATGAAAAAGTCGATATATTTCAAGTCAAAACTAAAAATGCTGGTTTATATACAAAATCATCAATTTTAGAAAACAATGTAATTGGCAAAATAATTCTTACCGATTTTTACTTCGACTCAAAAGCAAACACATTGAATATCATTTGTAACACAAACCTTAAAGGAAGCAAAACCGAACACTTAAGCAACTTTAAATTGATAGAAAAACTATCTCCAAAAGAATTAAATCAAATAAAAGAAAATGTTGCAGAGTATATTAAATGTGAACCACGTTTTTCTGAAGACATCCAAAAATATACTGGAAAATTAATTTACATAAAGTCCGATTTGCCTTTTTCGGAGAAGCAAGAACGATATAGCGAAATGCTTATCGGCAAAACAAACAATATCATTTCTGAATACTTAGATGATGAAAATCATTGTATTAGCCCGAGCGTAATTTTCAACACGCTAAAATTATTGATAAATAAAAAGCGCTCGCATCTCTTCAACACCTCTTCGGTCGAACTAGAAGAAGCAATTGATAAAAAGGGTATAAAAAGTGATGTTGTAAAAGAAGTTATAGATAAAGCAGTAGAACTATCTCATCTTACAAAAAAAGAAATTTTACATCTTGCTTCAACCATTTACCCTCCAAAAGATTTTATTAGTATAAAAGAAGAATATCCAAGATATTTGTCTTATAGAGCCAATTTGTCAGACAAATTGTTTTCTAACGCTAAAAGAACAGTTAAGGAAGAATATGAAAAACTTACGCCTTTATATGCCTCCCTAGATGAAATTGCTCTTAACGTAACAAAAAATTGTGCAAATAAAATCCCCTATTACAGTTTACCTATTATTCAAATATTAACCATCGTAGTAATTTATAGCTAGTACGGAGAAATAATATGAGTATAATTTATAAAGAATTATTAATCGTTGACAAAGAAAATAAAACCGCGCGCAAAATCAATTTTGAACCTGGAATAAACATTATTACTTCAAAACTAAATAGCGTTGGTAAAACCTCTTTATCTCTTATGCTTTTATATAGTTTTGGAGCGAAGGTTAAGTTTAGCGATAAATGGAATTTGGAAAATATTTTCACCAAGCTTACTCTATCAAATAACGATAAAGAGATTGTTATCATTAGATATAAAGACACCTACTCTATCATATATGACAATCAAAAATATTTTTATCCAGGACAAAAATATGGATATTCGGAAAAACTCTATGAATTATTAGGACTCACTATTAAAATCAAAGATAAAAACTCTGACACATATTCTACCGCTATCCCTTCTTTATATTTATTGCCGTATTTCTTATCTCAAACAAACACAGATAATGACCGTTCTATTTTTGAAGATTTGCTAATGTATTCAAAAAAAGACCTGTATGATTCATTGTATTATCATGTTGGAGCTTTAGACAATAATTATTCAAATATTATACTTGATTACACATCCACCAAAACAAAGCTAGACAAATTGAAGGGTGAAAAGGATCAACAGTATATAGAGATAAAATTCTTAGAAAACAAATTAGAAGAATATAAAAACTTAAAGATTGTTGATGCCGATAGAGATTTAGACGCCGATATATCTTGTTTAACAAAATATTCGGAAAAAAGCCAAGAATATTATCTTCTTATGAAGAAAAAAGAAGATATAAAACACAAAATCAAATTATTAAATAGAGCTCTTTTAGATAATTCTCAATTTTCAGCAAAAATATTAAATAACGAAGACATTATTTGCCCTATATGCAAATCCGACATAACAGACTTTATCTCTTCAACTTTAACCGTACAAATTGCTGAAAGCGATTTAACAGCAGAATTAGCTGAACTTAAAGCGGAGCTCGTTTTGATTGAAAGACAACTTATCCAGTCAAAAGCAAAACTTGACGCCTTAAAACAAGCGGTAGAGAAAATTGAAGAGCAACGAGCCGACGTTAAAGCTTCTCGCGCTATTATAGTGTGGAATGAAGAACTTCAAAAAGCAAAAAGTAGGTTTGCAGAAACACAACTAAAAATAACTGCTTTAGAAGAAACTTTAACCAAATTAAATAAATCATTAAAAACTTACACTGCTAGAAAAAATAAAGCGGATACAACATATCGAACATCTTTTTCTAATTTGTTAGATGTCACAAATATCAACAAATCACAAATTGACATAAACTCTCTTGGTCTCTATGAATCCATTTCATTAAGCGGAAGTGAAATTCCAAGGGTTGCCATATCAAGATTTTTTGCTCTTTTGGAAACGAAAGAGGATAATAGTATTATAATGCCAATAATCTTTGATTTTCCTAATTTAGATATGACCGAAGATAATATTAAACGGTGTTTCGCCTTAATTTGTGATAAAATTACGGATACAAAAACCTATCCTCAGAGTTTTATTTTTTCAATTAATTGTGAAGAAAGAATTACAAACGCAGGTAAAACAATTACTGATAGTAATATAATTGACATGGGAGAATTAATAGTAGATGACCCTGAACATCCTATACTATTGTGTAAAAATGATTATTTAGTAAACATAAAAGAAATTAAAGAAATGTTACAATAGATAAAAGCCACGATTCCTCGTGGCTTTTATCTATATTAATTAGAAACTCTACCAATTAAATAATCAACGGTGACGTTGAAATAGTTTGCTAATTTACATAATGTTGATATATCAGGTTCTCTTTTTCCGTTTTCATATCTAGCGTAAGATATTTCTGAATATCCTATAATTTCGGCAATTTCTTTTTGTGTTAATCCTTTAGATTCGCGGAGCTCTTTTAATCTCATACTACTCCTCCACTTCCAGTATTTCACAAAGCATACTGTATGCTACCGACTTTTTACCATTCTTCTTAGATGAATGTTTCCCCGTCCATGCACCGTAACCTTCAACATGGCACTCACATTGCCATACAGGATTACCATTGTCATCATAAGACTCATAAAACCTATACTCTGGTTCTTCTATATAACCCTTTTGATAAAGCTCTTGTAGTTGATTTATCGCCTTGTCAAAATCAGGTTCACCTACTTCGTCGATAGGAAGAATTAATTCATTCTCGTCTTCTAAATATTCATAAGCATATTGCGCAGCTTCCATTCTTGCTTCACGCTTAGAATAACCATGCCCTTCAAAACTAAGTTCATCTGACAAATTCAAAGTACAGTCAAACACTTCGTCATCTGTTCTATAAAACTCATAATATGGCAACTCACCATACTTCTTTTGACACCAAGTTTGAATTAAATCAACGTAATTTTTGTCGTCATTAAATCCATTTTGAAGATAATAATGAATGTCTAACATTGTATCGACAACGTCTTCTAACGTTTCCGTATCCCAATAACAATCAATTGCAACTGCGCCAATTATCGCTTCAAACAAATCTTCTTTTACTGAATCTAAATGTTGTGCGTTTTGACCAATATCTCCTTTACCCATTAAAAGGTAATCAGCAAAACCTAATACGTCAATGCGATGTGCAAGCATCTTTCTACATACTAGATTTTTCTTTATGTCAGTAAGTTGTCCCTCAGTCTTTGTGGACGTATATTTGCCGTTTTGTGTTTCATCTCCATAACAAACACTAAGTTTCTTCATAACAATAAATTCTAAGGCCTTATCACCATAAAATTCAAGAACCTCGTTATGATGCGCACCGTTTCCTTCTTCTGAATAAGATTTTCTAGTAAAAGCCTGTCTTAATAATCTAGGCTCGTTAAAATCATAATCCAAACGTTCTTCAATAAATTGTAATTCTTTATCCGTCATAATAAAATGACCTCCTTGTGTAATTTACAAGAAGGTATAAAAATAGCCCGACAAAAAGCCCACTACGTGCGCTTAATAATTCGAGCACCAGCAAATAAAATAAATCTAAACAAACCAGTCTAACTTGATAAAAACCACTTGCATAATTTTAATCAAACCTACTTATCTTCTTGTCTAGGAGATTTTACATACCAGTACTTTCGTACCTCTTGTTGTTCTTTTATTATAGCAAAAACGAAAAAGAAAGTCAATATGTTTGACCTATCCGTTTTGGATATATAAATAAAAAATTTTAGCCTTTTTACACAGTAAAAAGGCTAACTGGCGTTCGTGATAGGAGTCGAACCAACGGCGTTTCGCTTAGGATTGCGTTTCTTTTGCTATCTTAACCACGTTCTTTTGAGATAGGTTTATCATATCAGTTCTCCGTATTTATAAGTTTTTCGGGATACATAAGTCCCCAATACTTATCTGTTTTTCTCGGCATTTTCTTATTTTCGCTTATATCTTCTAATTTTATAGAGCAGTTTCGCTTACATATATCAAAGAAGTCTTGTGAAAGAAGGTCTTTTTTAAGTAATGAAAGTAAAAATCCTGCTTTTTTATAAACGAATTTTTTATCATACTCTTTTAGATAAGAAAGTAAAGCTTGCTCGTCAAGGTGTGTTATGCCGTTTAGCGCAGTAACGAGTTCTTCAATTCCACCGGCAAGGTCAATGCGGTCAATACAATCAACAACCGTTCTTTCTAAATCGGTAACGACTATCTCCGCATTTTGCTCCAAACGTATGATTCCACCTTTTGCGGTATAAGAGAAAAACTTATATTCAAGCCCGTTATAAGTAAATGGATTATAGCGTTTCTCGGTAAAGACTTGCACTTCCGAAAACATTTGATTGCCAAGTCCATGAAATTCTAACGCCAAATGATATGCAACGCAGGCGTTTTCAAAAAGCGCAGAAGCAATTTCAAAACGGCTTGCAAAAATATCGCCCGTCAACGTGTTGACCGTCGCATAAAGTCCATTTTTTATTTTTTCAATACGCCCATTTTCTGTTAACGCTTTCAATTTGACTTGCATACTTCTTTCGTTTGCAAAATTATCTTTTATTTCATACGTTCGAAAAAGAGCACGTCTTAAATAAAAATCTTCCATTAACATCATTTCCTTACATTGTTATACCTATTTTACTTAAAATACGAATAAATATCAACGGTTTTTGCGTAATTTAAGTAATTTTTGTAATATATGTAATAAAATCTTTGATTTTTAACCATTTTAACGCAAAACACCGATAGATATAAGTGTTTTGTGTGTGTTTAGTTAAAAAGTCGGTAGCCATAGCCACCGACCTAAATAAAATTCAATCTAACATCGCTAAGGGATTGTTTTTTAAGAGTTGAAATTTGAAATAAAAAATCAGCCACTTCTGATTAGAAATGACTGACGTGGCGTTCGTGATTGGAGTCGAACCAACGGCGTTTCGCTTAGGAGCACATTGAAACTGTAAACAAAGAATTTATATTGTGTATTTCGTGCAATTTTGTACGTTTTATAGCGGTTTTAAGACGAAAAACCGTTTAATTTTATTCGTAGCGTAAAATCTTGTTTATAATATGAAACAAGTTTTATTCTAAAATTATTCCTATTTTATTCCCAATTGCCCTTTAATACTTTTTCTTTGTAAATCCATATTTCAATTTAGACGGATTCTCATTCATCTTATAAATTTTAATATTTTTCTCTTGTGCGTATTTTACTAATATATCTTCGTAACACTTTGCTATTCTGCAACCAAGATAAATGGCAACGGGTTTTATTTCTATAAATTTATCTCTATTCGTTCTATATAATTGCAAGCGCCACTCTCTTTCGTACGCCCAACTTTTTTGTTTAAAGATGTTAATTTTATACTGAGCGAAATCATCTTCTAACATCCAACTATTTGGAATTCTTAACTGATTAAAGGTTTTTATTAAAATGTTATCGTATATGTATTTTGTCGCATCATAGCGCTGATTGGTATAAAGTATAGGCAACAACATAACTTGTTTCCATTTTTCACAATTGCTATAGTTTCTTCCTTGTGGACACTGCATACAATCAGTCTTTAATGTATCTGTGTCGTATTCTATAACAAAGCCCCTATGATTATCCGCATAATGTGCCCACATCAAAATATTATTATATTTTTCGGACAAACAAACCAACGGCATCTCCATTTGATAGTAGTTGACATAGCTATATAAAATTTCTTTCGCTGTAGTTTTTAATTGATTCTCCAAAACTCCCCAACTTTCATCAGGGATACAGCCTACCATCGCCTGTAAATCTATACCTTTTAAGGATTCTAACAGTTGCTCAGCTTTTTCTTTTGGCATTTGTGGAGGTCGTGTTTCAATAAAGCCCGCCGTATTTATATTCTTTTGCAGTCTTTCAATATTCGGAATCGTAGTCATATTTGAAATTTGATTGTTGATTTTTTCAATATCACAGTACACCAAGCAATCATAAGGGTCATTAAAATTGTTCGCAGTATTAAAATATATTTTATTCTCTCTAAACGCTTCTATCGTATATTCTGTGCATCTTCTATAATGAAACAATGACTTTGGCTTGTTTTCTTGAACATATTGCAACAATTCCATAATAGTATTCTTACCGTCAACATCCTTTACTGTTCCATTTAATAGGTCTATGTATTTATTTCTATTTATCATTTTGACACCCTTAGTTCCAACTTTTTTATATTATAGCAAATCTTATAGAATTTATCAAGCTTATTACAACGTTTCTACAATTAAAAATCTAATTATTGGATTTTTAGTTGAAGTTTTTTGATAGATATGTTATAATGATTAAAACTGATTTTTTATTAAGGATGGTGCTATAAAATGGCTGTCAGTTATAAAAAGCTATGGAAACTTTTAATTGATAAGGATATGAAGAAAAAAGACCTTCGTATTGCGACGGGTATGACCACTACTGCGCTTGCAAAACTCGGTAAAAACGAACACGTAAACACCGAAATTTTAGCTAAAATCTGCAAAGTTTTAGAGTGCAATATTGAAGACATTGTGGAAGTAGTTGAGGAAAAATAAAATGGAAAAGATTATTAAATTTATAGATTTATTTGCTGGTATGGGTGGAACACGTCTCGGCCTAGAACAAGCAGCAAAAAAATTAGGTTATAAAACGGAATGTGTATTAACTTCAGAAATAAAGCCCTATGCAATTAGCGCTCTTAAGGAAAACTTTAACAACGAAGAAGTCCTTGGCAATATACGAGAAATCGATGAAAAAGATATTTCAGACTTTGATATTTTATTAGGTGGATTCCCTTGTCAATCTTTTAGCGTTGCAGGAAAAGGTTTAGGATTCCTTGATACGCGAGGAACGTTATTCTTTGAAATTGAACGTATTCTAAAACATAAAAAACCTTATGCGTTTCTCCTAGAAAATGTGGAAGGATTAGTTTTACATGATAGAGTAAGCACAAAAGATAAAATTGGTCGCACATTATCTACTATTATCAAACAACTTGAGTCCATGGGCTATAACGTGGAATGGAGATTACTTGATTCAAAGGATTTCGGCGTTGCACAATCTCGCCTAAGAGTATATATAGTCGGCACATTAAAAGGCAAAGTAAATTTAAACAATTTTTTACACACACGAAAAACTGTTGGTGAGATTTTAGAAAAAGGTAAGCCTTGTGTTGATAGCCACTTCACCCGTTGTTTGTTAAATCACTATACTGTCGATGAATTATACGGAAAATCCATAAAAGACAAACGAGGTGGAGAAAACAATATTCACAGTTGGACTATAGGGTTGAAGGGTGAAATAACAAAAGAACAAACCCAACTTATCGAGTTGCTATTTAAAGAAAGACGTAAAAAGCATTGGGCAGAAGAAATTGGAATTAAATGGATGGATGGAATGCCTTTAACAACAGAGCAAATTGCTACATTCTTCCCCGCTAACAACTTACAAGAAATGCTTGATGATTTGACACAAAAAGGATATTTGGTACTGGAGCATCCTAAAAAATTGGCTTATGTAGAAATTGACGGCAACCAAGTCGAACAGCGTATTCAAGACACAACAAAACCTAAAGGTTACAATATAGTAGCGGGAAAACTTAGCTTTGAGTTTACCAAAATCCTTGACAATAATGATGTCGCTCCTACACTTGTTGCTATGGATGTAAGCAAATTAGGAGTAGTTGATGGAAACGGTATAAGAAAATTAACCGTAAGAGAAGGGTTACGTATGTTTGGATATCCTGACCACTACACCTTAAAGATGTTTGAAAATACCAATAAAGGATTAGCGCAAGCCTTCGACTTATTAGGAAACACCGTAGTTGTCCCTGTTATAGAAGCAGTTGCTACAAGATTATTAGTTAATTATATAAAAAACAATTAAAAACATATAAAATGTGATTTTGATTTGCAATCATTATCCTTGGAGAAACTTATGGAAAAAACAGCAAGAGAAATTTTCGATATTTTAAATTCAACAATATTAAATAAACCTGGAAATATAGTGTTTTCTATGGGAGGAACATCTGTAACAATAACCACAACAGACATTGTAGGCAATAGTATTCAAAGTTGGCTTAAACAATGGTTAATAAATAACGATATTTACCAATCCGAACCACATAACACACAAGAATTTCCCGACTTTTTCCTTTCGGCTGAAAATGAAAAAGACCATATGCTTGAAGTAAAAGCCTTTAATTATAATGCCACACCTGCATTCGATATAGCAAATTATGAATCATATATAGCATCTGTTGCTGTTAAACCTTATCGATTAAACGCTGATTATTTAATTTTTGGTTATACAATGGACGAAAATGGAACTATTGCAATAAGGAAAATTTGGCTAAAGAAAATATGGGAAATTGCAGCAACAAGCCAACGTTACCCCTTAAACACACAAGTAAAACGAGATGTTATTTACAATATTCGCCCTAACTCTAGATTCAAAAAAGATTTACCTAGCCCCTTCGCTAATAAAGAAGAGTTCCTAACTGCTATGTATGAGACACAAAAGTTATATCGTGGCGAAGAAAATGCTAATGAGTGGAAACGTTTATTGCAAGAATCTTATTTAGAATATTACAACGAGGAACTCATCTTTTAATCTACATATGCTAAAATTTTTATACACGATTTTTACAGACCCCCTAGGTTTACCTATTGACCCAGTTTGGGAATTTATAATTTTACTTATAGTTGGCGAAATTGTGCATGAAATTGCGTACTGGGTTTCTCCCGGCGGCACATTTGGTTCGCTAATATATTGGACAACAAAACTTTTAGTTTTTGTGGCTATTTGGGCTATTTTATATGGCATTATAGCCGTCATTAAATTTGTTATACTACATTGGCTATGGTTTACAATAGGTGGTTTAGCTTTACTTATAGTCGTCATTATTTTGATAGCCGCAAACAATAGAAACACACAATGAGGTAAAAATGCAATCAACAAGAGAATATGCATTTGCAAAAAATAAAAACGAGGAACAGCATGATTAGTAGGATACAAGAGATAAAAAACATCGGGACATTTTTAAGTTCTCATCCAGCATCAATTGAATTATCAAAATTAGTACTGATGTACGGACCAAATTCACAAGGAAAAACAACTATATGCGACGTCATTAAATCACTTAAGAATAATGACCCCATTTATATAACTCAAAGAAAAACTGTTGGACAAACTGAACAGCCGACTGTATCATTCCATTTTTCAAATGGTAAAAATGCAAAATTTCAAAGAGATTTATGGTGTATAGACCCAGGGTTGGGCGACATGTCAAATATAGAGGTTTTTGATACCACTTTTGTTTTTGATAATGTATTTACAAATAATGCAATAGAGCATAAAAATAAAGAAAACTTTACTCGCTTTATTATTGGCGAGAAAAGCGTAAATTTATCAAGAGAATTATTGTCATTAAACGAACAAAAAAATGAGCTTACCCGTAAATATGATTCCCTTGCCGAAGATATTGAACGCGCAATCGAAAAAAAACTTCCATTGAAAGACTTTATAAAAGCGCCATATCAAGCCGATATTCACGATGAAGATGTTGCGTTATTGGGAATAAAAACGACAATACAAGAAGAAACAAAAAACTTGAAAAATATTTCGGCTATTAAAAATTTATCATTCCCAACTGCTTTGCTTCCCATTGATATAAATATATTTGCCATAATTAATGATATAAATCAAATACTAGCCAGTGCATATTCTTTTCAAAAACAAGATTTAATTGAATTATATAATAATCATAAAAACACTTACATAAATTCATCAGATTCAGTTGCAATAGACAATTGGATTTTACAAGGAACACAATGGATTATTGACGAACATTGTCCTTTTTGTGGCACTTCCTTAACTGGAAATGAAAACATCGATGTTTTTATTGAATTTTTTAGTAAGGAGATACAAGAATACACCAAAAAGGTATTATCACTCAATAAAATTAAAATTCCAACAAAACTAAATATTAATCCAACAAAATTAATACAAAATGAAGACTTAATTACGACACTCAACTCAAAGGTTTTCGATGAAAAGGTTACAGTTTTATATCATTCATTACTTGACATAAGAGAAATTCTTATATCTAATTATGAAACTTGCGAAAATAGTCTTAAAACCTTAATCGAAACAATTGAAGGAAAAATAAAAAATAAATTTGACAACTTTTATACTTCGATTGAAGCGGTTGATTTACAAAGTTTTTATAACACCATTGAAACATATAACGAAAACATCTAAAAATATAACACCCTATTACAGGAATTTAATACATTAGCGGGCTCATACATTACCAACCTAACAGCGGATTCAATAAATAAACATATAATTGAACTTGAGAATGAATATAACCGATTATTTATCATTGTCCAACGTAATTTGCTCAACGATAAAATTCAACAATTTATTTTACTAAAAAAACAAATTACTGATATAACCAATCTATCTAAGCAAAAAAAACAAGATTTTGACAAAGAACAAGAAGCCTACTTAACCGAATTTTATGATGATATTAATGCTTATTTCGAAAAATTTGGTAGTAGAAATTATAAAATCGAAAAGGTTATTACCACCAAAGGTACAAACAAAACTTACTCTCTTGATGTTTATTTTAGAGGCGAGTTAGTTCCAAAAGACAAAATACAATTTGTATTAAGTGAGTCAGATAGGCGAGCGCTGGCATTAGCAATATTTTTTACTAAAATAAAAAGAACAGCATCGGGTGAAACAATTATTTTTTTAGACGACCCTATCACAAGTTTTGATATTGATAGAATGAATATTTTTATTAATGAAATAAAAAAATTAAAGGATACCGTTGCTCAAATAATTATTACAACTCACTATCAAAACTTCTATAAAAAAGCGGTTCAATTAACATATCACGATAACCCTACCTTAATAAAAATAACCCATGGGCCAATAACAAATGATTTGAAAAAAATTGAACCCAAAAACGAACCTTTGTTGATGGACGATTACCAATCAGCAATCCATTCAATGGTTACTTTCATGGATGGCACTTCTCACTCTTATAGCGAAGTGGACGCGCGTACTTTAATGCAAAAACATTTAGAATACCATTTTGCATATGAAATAAGAACAGCTAATTTTAATTACACACAACTTCACGAGTTGTTAAATTGGCTAAAAGATACAGGTTGCCTTGGATTAGAATTATTTAAAGAACTTGACCTTAAAAGAGAAGAATATAATTCTCCAGCGCACCAATTTGACAATGACGAAGAAGAACAAAAAAGAAACAGTATAATTGATTTATACTCAATACTTCAAAAGGTATAAGTAAAAACGGCCGAGAAATCGGTCGTTTTTTGCGATTTTCGGCATGTTATGCTAGACTTTAATTGTCATTTACTGTATTATTTTTTGACGATACGGAGGCACAATATTTAGGCGAGTAGATTTATTCTACTTGCCTTTTTTATGTCTTAAAAAATATTTTAAGTTTAGACCGCCACGTTTTGCCCCAAAATCGCCCTTTTAAGTGAGGGGCTAAAATTTTTACACTAAAAATGAAGATTTTGACCCCCATAAACGTCAAAAATAGCCCCTTTATATAGAAAGAAAAAATTTTTTTAAGAAATTTTGAATTTTACCTTTACTTTTTGCTCTAAAAAGCCCTTTTAAGTGAAGGGGTAATTTAATCAAAATATTTTCAACATTCCAATCGCTTGACAAGTAAAAAAAATAATTTTCGATTTTAACCTAAACTTTTGCGCCAATTTAGCCCATTTAAGTGGGAGCAACTAAAAATAAGGAGAAAATAAAATGAAAAATTATTATCAGTATTACCCGTCTTAAAAGACGATGAAACTTTGTAAAATGAATTCTATCGAGAGCGTTTTGCACTTAGTAAAAATAAAGCGAAAAACATCAAAATCCTAAGCAGGTTAAGAAAACCGCTTAAAAAATTATTTTGTTGCAATTCTACCGCTTTTTCAAAGCAGGTAATATGAATTGCCAAAATCGCGCTTTTGACCTATCCAAACAATCGGGAAACCCGATTTTTGCTCTGTTCCCCACTAAAACACAAGGAGGAAAAAAATATGTAAAAAAATTTTAGAATTTTATAAAAAAGAGCTTGACTTCTTTCGCAAAAAGTGATATTCGTATTAATACGACAATGCACTACGGTTAAGGAGATTTCAAAATGGAAGGTTTGACATTAGAAGAAGTAATTGAATATCAGTGTTCGCATCCACCCGTTAAGCACGTTTACGGCAGATGGGGAAACTTGAAAAAGCAATACCTTATTGACACAGGTAGAGATTGGTTGATTGAAGATTTACCCACCTATCTTCACGGCATTGACAAAGCCGCCGAACAAATTTGGGAAGTTATGAGAGAAAAACTTTTGAAACGCCCCGAATATCAAAAGACGGGAGATTTTATGCACGACGTTAAAATTGAAACGGAAATCAAAAACCGCATTGATGAAGAAATCTTAAACGAACATATTTATGTGGATTAAAGGAGTATCACTATGGAAAGAAAACAAGACACACCTATTAGAATCAGTCGCAGAGTATACGAAGCAAAGCACAAAGAAGAACGCAAAAAACTGAATAAAGTTTGGGGTACGAGTATTCCCCGCAGGGAAGCAGAAGAAATTGATGCTTTCTTGTTGAGTAAAGGTCTTTCAAAGGTTCATTTGATTATGGCGGGCTATAACGCTTTAAGGGAACAGTTTGAAAACCGCTCGGATAACGTAGAAGGTTAACTACTGCATATAAACCCGTTTGACTTCAAAAGGATAAGTAAGATAGAAATAAGTTTAATGAAATAGGAAGCAAACGTTGATTTTACTAAGAATATAGCTTCGGGGATTGCCATTGAGAATATATGTTAGGCATCGAAGAAAAACGGAGAAATCCCGATACTCCAACTTTATGGAGGAAAATATATTGCTTAGAAGTGTAAGAAAAGCATTAGAGTTAATTCAAAAGGACGACAAAGACACAGCTGTTACCCTACACGCCATTAGAACTTGGTGTAAAGAAAATAAAGTTAGAAACGTAAAAGTAGGTAATAAAATTTTAGTTGACATGGAAAGTCTTTTGAATTACGTAAATAACGATTAAGGAGGATTATAATGGCTTATTTTAAGATAAGCACGGATAAGAAAGGAAAATTAAAAGCAAAGATACAAGCATTAGGGCGTGACCCTGAAACAGACAAGCAAAAGGTTTGTTATAAATTAGTCAAAAACGATAACGACTTTACCCCTGCTAAGTTCCATAAATACGTAGAAAAATGCGCCATCGAGTTTGAAGAAGAACTTGCAAAGGCTTATGAACTAAAAACGGACGTAAAGAAATTAAAAGTTCTAACTTTTGACGAACTTGCAACCGAGTGGCTTGAAAGCGTTAAAAAGAATTGGTCGATAAATTACTACCTAAAAGGAATACGCATTACCAAGAAATTTAGCGACTACTTAAAGAACAATAGGCTTTCGGATAAACCTGTAAACGAGATTACGGTTAGGCACGTGCAAATGTTCTTAAACAGTTTTGAGCAGAAAAACGGCAAGCAAGACAACACCGTTTGTCTTAAAAAAGATTTGCCAAAGTCTATAAGTTTTAGGGCGCTTGCAAGAGACGGCGTGATAAACCGTTGCTCGTCTTACGGACTCAAAAAGAAAGGCAATTACATAGTACGCGAAACGGCGGAGAAAATTTGCGAAATTTACAACCTTGATTTTGACGAATATTTTAAGCTTAACGAACGAAATAAAGGTTATTCAGCCGAAACCATTAAAGGTTATAGAAGATTGCTTAGAACGGTATTTAACGAAGCCGTGAGATACGATTGGATAACAAAAAATCCCGTATGCGCCACGAAAGTAGGTTCGGGCAATAGCAATTCATCGCTTCGCCCCGTAAACGAAAAGGAAGTTTATTCAATAGCCGAAGCCCAAGAATTTATGAAGGCGCTTGACGAACTTCCCGAAGATTTGATTTACAAGCGTGTGCCGATAAAATTTATGCTTCTTACGGGTGTACGTGCGGGCGAACTTAACGGACTTCGTTGGTCGGACATTGATTTTGACAAGCAAGTGGTTCATATTCGTAGAAATCGCCTTGTAGCGAAAGGTTACGGAATCTATGAGAAAGAACCCAAGACAAAGACTTCCACGCGAGATATACCCCTTCCAACGCCTTTAATTGACGATTTGAAGAAATATCGTGAGTGGTTTAGAGCAATCGACGACGAGTTTGATAACAACGTGGACGAGTACTATTTTGCCGTCAATATCTGCCGTGAACCCGTATATCCACATACGGTTGGTGGATGGCTTAAAAAGTTTCAAGACGACAAAGGTTTCAAGCGAGTTTGTTGTCACGGACTACGCCATACCTATTGCAGTTTACTGTTATCGCAAAACGTTCCCTTACAAACGGTTAGTAAATATATGGGACATAGCGACTCAACCATTACCTTACAGGTTTACAGTCACTTTATCCCCGACACGCAAGAAAAGGCGTTAAATGCACTAAATAACCTATTTTAGGAATAAAAAATTGGGATACCCACTTAATTGTGGGTATCCCTTATCTTTTCTCTTAGGGTGGATATAGTGGAATAGTTGAAAATTATTCCAAAAACTCCTATATTTTGCCCTAAAAATAGTAAAAAACCACAAAAAATGTGGTTTTTTTGGTAGTCCCTGCGGGAATCGAACCCACAACTAGCCCTTAGGAGGGGCTTGTTATATCCATTTAACTAAGGAACCAAAATGGATTAAATTTATTTTATTTTTATTCCTAAAATTATTCCTAAAACTTTTTATTCTCAAAAAAGTGGCTATTTTCACCCGTTTTTACCATAAAAAAAATTGATTTTAGGTATATTAGACGGATAGACCAAGCGTTTAGGAGGCGAACCCTCTATCCTACTGAGGTACACGAACATATTTATTAAATTTTTATTGTTTTGACTCTATCTAATACTTATTTTTATTCCACTTGTTATTCTAAAAAATTGGCTCTTTTTTTCTATTCCGTTTCAAATTGGCTTTTACACGCTTTTGGAATAGTTTAAGTAATGGATTGTGTCAATTTTACCCTTTTATAGGGGTTCTAGTCCGCATCAATTCTTCATCGTGTTAATACATATCCAAAACTCGTCGAAATGCCATGTATGCGGTACTATTTTTAGCCCAAAATCGTGTTGATACTAAACCATGTCCAAGTTAGGAGTGCTAACTTTTTGTAAAAGTTCTATAAAAAACGTTAAGTTTAGTTAATTTCGGTGCATTTTTGTTAAAAATGTGCGTGTTTTTATATTAAAAACGTTAAATATCTTGCGTAACTTTTGTATTGTTAAGTAACTTTTAAACTAAATTTATACCAATTTTATACCAGTTTTACATTAGTCTCCATAATCCTATATCAACAAAATTTAAGGTCCGATGTGTTTCTCCATCAGACCTTTTTTGACTCTCAAAAATCTTCTTTATGATTGTTTTTAAACTCCCCAACAATATTTCCATCTTGATAATAAAACAATCCACTCCAAATGCCCCACGCTTGATTCCTCTTAAAAAATTGCTTCTCTCCAATACACGACCAAATCAGAGTATAATCTTTTTCTAATAAAAATTTTTCTAAGTAATCCTTTCGCATCACCAAGCCTTTATCTTTATTAATCGAATAAGCATCAAAGCACACAATATCGCCGTTAGGTGCAAAATAATAGCCCGTCGCATCGTTAGCATTTAAGTTGAAATGTTCAATAATTTCTACACAAGGAACACTTATAGCATGCCCAATATCGTCTATAGAGTGATCTAATCCTTTTGTCCATGACAACTCCAAATTGGCAGGCATAACTTTACAAGCAATCTCCTCGTCTTCAATCACACGCTGTGAAATCTTTTTACCATTTTCTTTAATAACAATCGAATCATCTTCACTGAACTCATAAAGAAATTCAGGAATCTCATATTCTTCAATGTGAGTTATTCCAGTCTTTAACACAAGGTCTTTCCAACTATTTAATTCATTCTTTATAATTTTTAAAGCCCACGGATATTCTCCTTGGTAAATGTCCCCTGACCTATCACCCTCAGGAAATCTTTCATTATACAAATCTTTTTTTGTTAATATTTCTTTTAATCTTTCCCAATCACAATTCTTTATAAAATAAGCATTAGACATTTCCCAAATTTTTTGCTCTCCTACTTTATCACTATCTACCCAATTTCTTAAGATAGACTTTATAAATGAAATTTCCTCATGACTTTCAAACACTACCCACTCCTTCTTTTCAAAAGTAGCAGATAATCTTTCACCATGGAGCTCAAAAAACTCGCAAATACTTTTAGTCCATTGTTCTATTTCTTCTTTTGTAGAATCTGCCTTAATAAATTGGTCATCTTTATCAAAATAAAACCATTTGATTTCAGGCGATTTTATATTTTTATTCTTCTGCCAATTAAAGCTTGGATCAAAATCTCGTATGTTTTCATCCCATAAACTTTCAAAATCTTTTAATTCATCTCCATAATATTTTTTTAGTTTATGATTGTCCGCCATTCTCGCATAAATATGATGTAATGCTATCCATTGATATTTTTTTCCTATTCTCTCTATGTCACCAGCACCTCTACCATAATGAATCCTATAATATTTGTAATCATATTCCCCTAATAAAGACTCGTCATAACCTAAGTCATTTTTAATATATTGCATTGCGTAGTGGAATAAATTTAGTATATCCACATTTTCAAAATCACTTAATGCGGATTGGAAAGTATATCTACCAAAATCGCCATACATATGCGGCGATCCATTACAATTGGGAGACATCGAGGCTTCGATTCTATACCAACCATGACTTCCTTCATCGGCATATTTTTCTTGTTTAACTATAGGAATATCTTCAGATTTGTAAGGTGGCCTAATTTTCTCGACTTCTAAATCTGCTAAATCATTGTATTCATACAAATATCTTTCAATAATAATCCTTGCATAGTCTCTTAATAAAATATCAGCAACTACTTTTTCTTTGTTGAAAATTTGATTATAAACAAACTTAGATAACTTCTTGTACTCTTCTTTATACTCGCTGTTTCGCCTTAAACAAGCACCACAAACAACTCCGTACAACCTTTGGATAACATATGGGTCATTTACATCCTTAAACAAATCTAAAAGTCCAAGGCACAATTCAAAATTACATCTAAGTATTTCAATCATGGCTTTAGAAATAGTGTCCCTAAGGTATCTATTTGAGGAAGTTAAAAACCACGCAAAAAATACTAATATCAATTTAACAACTTCAATGTTTGCCCCATTAAACTTGTCCCCATTAATATAATATTTTGCAATTTGCAAAACCCTACTTTCCTCACCGTCCAACGAATTAATATAGGTTGTCCACGCCGAATCTCTTAATGGCATAGTTTTTTCAAACAAAAAGTTATGCAAAAATTCAGCATTCATTGGGTGTTTTGGTTTAACACTGTTAATGATCAAAGTATTCCAAACATCTTCTATACTTGCTTGATATTTTCTTGCGCATTTGAGAAAATATGTAACGTCTATTCCTAATGGTTCTCTCCAAGCAAATGATTTTATATATTCAGACACTACTTCATCTTTTTCATTCCCCATATTTAAGACATCTAAATCATCAAATATTTCGGATTTGTATTTTTTTGCATACAATGCGCAGACAAATCCAACTAATTCAGGAGCATAATGCTTCTCAAAATTCCCATATTTAGAAATCTTAAATAAATCATCTTTCAAATAGTTCAATAAATCGTCTTTATTGTCGGACCTTTCTATAATATGCTTTGCGGTCAAATAATTCTCTAATAAATTAAAAGCTATATAGTAATACTCATTTATATTATCTGTGGTGAACGTTATAAGTAATCCTGCTTGAGTTAAATATGCTAAATAATCCAACTTTTTATCTTCAATACCATAAATTCTCCAGAATTTGAAATTCATAATCTCTTCTTTTGAAATACTATGCATGTCGCTTTTAAGTTGTGTATCAATAAACTCTTCTATAAACTTCCAAATAAGATTATCAACTGAAGTATTTATTTTTATTGTTACTTCTTTATCTATTTTTGTAATAAATTTTTCAAAAAGCCCGCCAAAGTCACACATTTGACCATCATGTGTCTCACAAAACATTTTTAAAAACAAGGGGTTGTTCATTTTGTGCTGCAAATAATCTACAGGCGAAAAAGCAACGTTATAAAAATCTAAAAACTCTCTTATGCTTTCGATAGAATCATAAGTGAACCCATAATGCTCTAGTTCTATTAAATCTTTACCCCTTCTATCTTTTAACGAATCACCTTTAAAGAGGAGTTTATCGTAACCATTTCTAATAGAAAAAACAATCTTTACTCGTTCTCTTTTATTTACTTCTCGTATACACTTAATTATAAATGTTTCCCAATCAGTTTTATTTGTACTTTCGTTTATCGCATCTATAAAAATTGTACTCACACAATCTGTTTCTTCTGCAGACACTTCCAATAAATCCAGCAATTCTTCAAATTTTATATCCAAAGCCAAATACCCCATTATTTGACTAGATAAAGGAAGTGAAGATGTTAAAGTTGTTCCTAAAACCATGAGTGCTGGGTTTTCATTCTCTAATTGTCTTCCCACATTTGAAGCTAGAAGATGAGTTTTACCAATCCCCGCTTCACCCTTCAATATTAAGCATTTTTCCTTAATCAGCTTTTGTTTTTGCAAACTAACATCAATTAAATCTTTAATGTTTGTTATATATTTTAATTCTCTAATTTCTCTATACGTATCAGCCGCTTGAGTATACTCTCCTTTTTCGCGCAAACTATTTTCTTTTTCTTGCCTCGAATCAATAATAGTGTTAATTGCGTTAAATTCTTTTTCGAATTTTTTTTGCAAATTAGTAGCCCAATTAAAAGACTCTTCAATAGTATCAATATCAATATCGGGTATGTTTGTTATGTACAAACTTACTCTTTCCATTAAATCATTATAATTCCTATAATTCCATCTATTTTCTTTGATATCGTCTATCGCTTTATTTTTTATATTATTGATTGCTCTAATTGCTTTATCGTTGAGTAGGAATAAGTTCAAGAACTTCTCTGCTTCTGTTTCAACATTAAACTCCGGAGTATATCTAGGACCTATTATATCTTTAGTTTCAGCAAATTTTTCATTAAACCACTCTATAGTTAAGCGTCCAGTATTAAAATAAGTTTGCAACAATTCCGGATATTCTATGACCTTATTTAAAATTTCGTCATTAACAACCGATATAAGCTCTATACCGTTATCTCTTAACAATGTTTCTATCTTCTTATATTGGTTACAACTTAAGTCTAATTCCTTATTTGAATATAAATAGACAGTATCTATTTCTCCTTTATAGTGTGTTATAGTCTCTTCCATCGATTTCTTTATTTCAGCATATTTATTCCTTTCACTACTAAAATATTTACTTTGAAAACTTATTCTTTTGTTTAATTCATTGCAATATATTGGTAACACTTCGATTCCAGGGGTGTTAGGAATAGACTGGAATATTGTTTTTTTGTCAAAAAATGTACGCTTAAATAACAGCCTACACAAATTCTCAAAAGACTTTGTTTTATTTTCATTTAAATATTCAAATCTTTCCCATGTTGCTTTATAAACCATTTGTCTCCCTCTACTTTAGCAAATTTTAAATTTAATATATTTAACAAATACTTAATATAACTTAATCATTTACATATTTGTTAACAACGCTAAAATAGATGCAGCCATCTCTTGCGGACTTTTAGCGTTTTCGATTGCTTGCTTTATAAGTTCTTTTTCAAATTCTGTTAATGGACGATTTCCATTATCAACCATCCATTTGCATAAAAATTTAACTTGTTCTTCAGTCATAAAAATCTTTATCCCTCGTTTCTAACAATTCTTCTACGTAACATCCTAACGCTCTTGAAATTTGAAAGAGCTTTATTGCCGGCGCCATATTTATATCTAACTGTCTTTGTTCGTAAAGCTGAATTGCCCTCAATGAAACCTTACTAAATTTAGCTAATTCTCGCTGAGATAATCCCGAAGCTTTTCTATATCTTGCAAGATTAGTTTCTTTTTGAAATACAATACTGTTTGCGACTTCAACAAACTTATCCATGCCTGCTTCATGCAATGGATTATACATTGAAATTATCCTTGATGGTGGCAATTTTCTACCAATCTGTTCAAAACTTAAACCTGTATACCATTGATAATATGCAAGAACAAATCCACACCAATACTCAGGCGACCTTCCATAAGCATAGGGCTTATATAAAGGCATTGCTCCCATAACTTCATAGTAAAGTGCTTGAGGTGGCATGTTTAAATATCTTGGATTACCTCTGCCAAACTGATATGCAATTCTACTATTTACAAAACGCCAAAAAAAATCGTCCGCCTGACTTTCATTAGAAAGATAACTGAAAGTTTCCGCAAGCGTTTGCATTGCGTCATCTACGTATATTTCGTTGTAAGCGTGAATCTTCATTTTTTACCTCTTGCCTAATAATATCCATAACAAATAAATCATCTTTATCAACTTTTGCATTTCGAGTAGTGTTAAAATATTCTTCCTTCGCTTGCAAATCTCTTGCTACACGTTTTGTATAATAAATTTCATTTTGAGCAATAGTGTTGCCAATGTAGGTTAAATGCTCGAACGCTTTTTCTGAGTGTAAAACAACTTGTAATCCAAGTTTCCCAAGTTCCATTGCCTTAGACAACTGTGCAAGAGTAATAGTATTCTTTACAAAATCTCTTGCAAATGAAAAATACGAATCGTCTGCCCTATATCCTATAATAATATCAACGTCCGTTAAATCAACAAAGAAATTATTTACAATATATTCTCTTGTTTGTTCATCATTTGGATTCAATCCTTCAGGAATTCTATACTTTAACAAAAGTGCAATCCAATTCAATATGTGATACTTTTTGTCTGATAAGTCTAAAACATTAAGACCATTTAAATCTAACAAATATTCATTAGCATAACCGTCATTATTATCAGGGCAAGCCCATTCGTTAGCAAGTTCTATTTCTTTCGTACAATAAAAACCAAAGCCATAGTCATTTGTTTCTTTACCGCCTTTAAGCGTTGGTTTTTCAATAATTTGTTTAGAACCGTGATATAAAGTAATCATATTTTCCATAGCTATATCTCCTTTTACAGCAATATTATATCACTTTACTGATACGTTGTCAATATCATTATGACCATTTTTCTTGAAAAATATCAGTATAGCGATACTTTTATTGTATTATACGAGATTAAATGTAATAAATGTTTTTAATTTTTATACAGAAACAACAAGTAAATTTTCTACATACATATTCTTACACATTGAAATAGTAAAAACGATGGCATATACCCCATCGTTTTTTACACAAATACAATAGATAATTGAAACAAATTATATGATTCCACTTTTTAATAATTATCAACTATAAATGCACACGAATTATTCGCCCGTAGTTATCTACCCCAAGTTCAAAAGACTCTTCATAAGTAGACACAATACCGTGTTTTTCAAAAAAGTCAACTATAACGCACGCTTTAGGGTATCCCATGTTGAATTTTCGTTGCAACCAACTGAGAGATAAACACTTAAGTTCAGTTTCTAATGCTTCCTGTAAAATCTTCAACTGAAATTCGTCTAAAACACTTACATCGAAATCTTTATTAAAATTTTCTAATCGCCACCTCTCAACGCATTCTTTTTTCTTTTGAATATCTTGTCGCCTTGCCTCTACAAGCTCTTTTTCCCTTTGTTCAGATTGTTGTTTTTCTTCTTCCATTTCTTTTTCAGCAACTGCTATATCCCCTTCAGTTGTAGAAAAATCTTTCTCACTATAATTGCTTTTAATTTTTTGAATGTGTGTATCTAATTCTTCCAAAATAGCAGTGCCTGAAAAATTAAATTCTTTTTCACTTAAAAATTTCTTAAACTCAACCAATTCATTAAGCAACCAATCAAAATTTGAATCAAAAGCAAAAGCTAAGTCCGTACATATTTTTATTTCTTTCATTAAATCACTAAATTTGTGAACAACTTGTAAAAAATCTAATTTCTTAATTCTTTCCTCAAACTTCCATATTGCATCTTGAGTTCCGTCTAATATCCAGTAGAATAATTCGTCACTCACTTCTTTTAATGTTTCTTCTTTTGTTAATACTCGCATGATTTCAATTTCTCCTTTATGCTCTCTATTCTAAAGAAATTTTAATAACTCGTTCGCTTTTCGCTAGTCCTAAATCCTTTGCCTCTTCTTCTGTTGATATAGCTCCATAAGTTTCTAAGTTTTCAAAAATTATTGATGCCTTGGGATAACCCATATTAAACCAGAACTGTATGTAATTTATTGCTACAATAAATTCCCTTTCTAATCCAGCTCGTAAAACTTTTACCTCATCTTCAGTTAAAACAGTTGCATCAAAATCTTTATTAAGATTTTCTTCTCTCCATTTTTTTATTTTCTCTAGGTCGTGTTCACCATAAGCTTCATCATTATTGTCTTGACTTCTAAATTGATTCAACTTTGCTCGCTTTTCAATTAATCTTTGATTGTTTATGCGATGAGGAGTAAAATCATTAAGAGTTATATCTACTTCTTTTTCAGCTAGTCGTTGCTTTTTATACGCATCAATATCTTTTTCCGTAAAATAAGTATTCCTTTCCGGAATAATTCCTTGCGCCGCTTTGTCTATAAAATCATATAACCTATTTGCGATTTCGGGTTCTCCAATAAAATCTACTTCTTCAAACTTATAATCACAACTTCTTATGTTTTCCCATAGCCTTGTAAGTTTTATAAGTAAACTAACAACGTCACATGGAATAGCTATATTCGGCACATTATAATATTTGAAAATTAATTCTGTAACGTTTTGAGTAGTTTCAAAAAACTCGTCAAATTTAGAAAAGACTTCGAATTCTTCTCTAATAACTTTAATATCAAATTTTTGTATAAGGTATTGCGTATCATAAACTATGTATTCCAGCAATCCCTTATCTATCATTTTTATTTCTTCTTGTTTAATCTCTTTCATAATATCACCCCCCATAAATTAATCTTCTTTTATTACAACAAGGTTAACTTTTTTACTTACTGCCGTGCAGGCATCGATACTTATAATTCCTTTTGCTTTATACGGAGAAAAGTCGGCATCTTTACCAAATTCCGAGCCTTTCCCATCAATTTTAGCATGTCCATAAGATGTATGCCAATGTCCACAAACAATAGTTTTATTTGGCTCTATAACGCCTTGTCTTGCTGCTTCCATTCCGTTATACCAACGACACCTGTCCCATTCTTCTTTGCTTGCATTACGCCAGTCTTCATTGTAAAAAAACTTCTCTACATGCCTTCCTTCTCCTAACGTGTAGCAAGGTATAAAACCATGAACGTAAATATAGTTATCCGTTTCGAAATAGTCTAGCATATTAGGCAATATCTTTTGCATAAATGCTGTTGCTTTCATTTTACGGTACACACCTATAGGATTGTCGTATATATCTGACATTTTACTATCCGTTAATTGCAAAACAGTATCTACCGTACCGTTTGAATTGTGGTGCCACTCTAAATAGCTTTTTCTATGCCAAGAATTTAACATATCCAAAAGCAACATTTCATGGTTACCGCGAATTAATATAATTTTCTTTTTATTAAGTAATTGCATAACAAAAGCCTGCAATTCTTTAGATTGCGTTCCACGATCAAACAGGTCTCCACAAACAATAACCATGTGTTCGGGATCATTTATATTAAATTGTTTTTCATTAAGCGCTTCAATCCACTCATCATAAAAACTGTGGATATCACTAGAGACAAAATATTTCATTTTCTATTCCTCAGTGTCAAGTTTGTGTAAATACAATTTATCTGATAATTGCTTTAATTCCTCTTCATTATATCCTATATCTAAGCCATCCTCAATCATTACTTTCTTACCTAAAATAGCACCAATAAGGGAAATTGTCATTCTGCTAGCGTTTTCACTATGCCTTAAAGAAAACTCTTTAGCTAATTTAGAACCATTTTCTACTTCTACAAACCTGAAGCACGAATAAATTGCCACTGCCAAGTCATAAGACAAAGAATTATTATCTTTCGCCAACTTTAATATTTTTTCATCATTTACTTCATTGTCTTCTAATTCGCTAATTTTATCCATTAGTTTTAAGAATTTCTTCGCATAAGTATTATTCTTAAAATTATTTTCGACACATCCTTCAGCTTTATATAAAGCTTGTCCAGGAAGTGCGCCTCTCAACAAACAAGCTAAAAGCGTTGAGAAATAGGCATAAACTATGAAGTCATTATTTTGTGTCTTTTCATAACACTTACCTAAGAAATCCCCCGTTTCTGATAAATTAAGGCTATCTATTTTTTGTGAACGTAGAATTGTAACATATATTATCTTATTTATTAAATTGTCTTTATCATTTAAAATATAATCTACAACCTTTTCATCTTTTTGGGGTTCCACAAAAGAATCCTTTACACCACCGCTAAGCAAGCTACCTAATATTTTATCTTTTTCGACGTAATTAAAAAGAATTTGACACTGAGATATAGCAAGAACAACCGCCATGTCACGTTTTTCTTTTGGGTGCGTATATAAATTTGATAATAGATGAAATATGTATCTATCTTTCCCGTACAAATCATTACGTTTAAGAGACTCTTTTGTAGCTGCTAAAATTTTTGAATACTCTATGTTCATATTTCACCTCTCCTTTTGAATAAATTATAACATAAAAAGGTTAATTTTCATAATAAACTATTTGATTTTTTTGTAGAACTTTCTAAACTTTTCATACTCTCTTTTTGTGCACGACTTAAATTCTTCAACTGCAACATCAAACACTTGCAATTCTTTTATCTCGCTCACATTTTGAGCAATCTCTTTTAATTTGCTTGCTTGTTCAGCAGCTAAATCTTTTGTTGTCACAAAACTATCAACAGGGGAATCAACCAAACTACCAATTAAACCAATTATTTGCATGGCACCGTCGTCTTTTTTCTCTGTTTTTAGTTTATCTTTACACAAAAACTCACCCACGTTTTCAAAGCCTGCGACAATGCCAAAGTTTTCATACAATTCACTCTGGAGTTTTCTAACCTCGAAAGCAGTGTACTCCTTGTTCAATCTATATGGTACTTTCATTAAATATGTAGCAATATTTACTTCTGAAAGCTTAAGAATTTTGCTTAATTTCCCCAATTGTTCTTCGCTAATTTCTTTTATTTGATAAAGAAAATATAAATTGTATTTTATTGTTGATTCGGAATCGGGTAACGCCGAAACATATTTTTCTTTAGGTTTATCTTTATATTTTTCTTCGTTACCCGAATTTAAAAAAGGTCATCTAGGTCATCCAAAGAGTCATCTTCGGTTTCTTTACATTTTTTTTCAAGTTTTCTCCTTTCTTCTCGGAATTGAAATTCAGTTTTTTCAAACGGCATTTCAAAGTTATCTTCCAACTCATCCTGAAAGCTTCTTCGTCTTCTTTTAGGTGGAGGGACAACGATATTTTTCTTATCCTCAACGTATTTATAAACATAGCCCCAGTCCAACACAATACTTCCAGCCCCTTCTAATACACTTAATAACTCATCTGCTTCTTCATTCCCTAATCCTAATTCTGCCATAAACATTTCTTTCGTTACAACTACTGCCTTAGTTAGATAATTTATTATTTGTTTATCGACAATTGCTTTCTTAGACCTTTTCTTGAAATAGTATATCATTTGTGTTACAAACACAACCGCATCTTGTGTTAATAAAAAATCAAGCGACTTTTTCGCCATATCACTATCCACGCAGAAAGCTTCGGCAACAGACTCAAGTGTAACTTCATGCGCTTTTTCTTTAATATATGTAAAAATTTCTTGTCGCAAATCTAGTTTATTCATAAGTGTTTCTCCTTTTATAATCCATTAAAAAACGTGACAAGCTCTTTTTTATCCAAACCGTTTTCTTGTAGAAGTAATTTTGCTAACTTTTCTAGAACGTTTTTGTTTTCTAATATAATTTTTTCTGCCCTTTGAAATTCTTCCTGGAGAATTTCATTTATCTTTTTGTCGTAAAGTTGCTTGCTTTGTTCTGATTGTCCTACTCCACCTATAAAGTCGTCCAACATGGAATATTCGTTTATCATTTTCTTTACAATATCTTTTGCTCGTTGCAAATCTGATTTGGCACCCGTCGTTATCCCATCAATTCCAAAGAAAAATTTTTCTGCCGCCCTTCCGGCTAAAAAAGTACAGATTTCATTTTTTAATTGGTTATAGGTGTAGTCAACTGATTTCTCATCATAATCTGCAATCATATAACCGCAATGATTACCACGAGCAATATTTGTGACGTAATTAGGAACTTTACCACTTGTTTTATAGTAAACTAAGACGTGCCCCACTTCATGATAGGTTGTTTTATTTATAGATTCAAGAGTAACGGTCTCATTTTTCTCACCATATAACATGCGTTCTAATTCTTCAAAAAAATCTTTTATAGTAGGTTCGTTTCCTTTATTTCCAACTAACTTTACAAGTTTTGCTAAATCGTCTGGTGACCGACCAATGGTTCTATCTGCTAAAAGCACAATCTCTTCTTCATCAAGTTTAAGATTATGTTTGTTTAAATAGAATTTTAAAATATCAATTCTAGCTTTGGTTTTAGGAAGTTTAATTTCAATTATGCGGTCAAAGCGACGCATAAGTGCAGCATCAAAATGTTCTTGCGGTGAAAAATTTGAAGCAGCGATTACAAACATCCTGTTTTTACTATTAGTTTTTAATCCATCCATTTCCGTAAGTAAAATATTTTGTAAAGCATTATTTATCTCTGCCATCACTGAATCGCCTCCACGTTTCTTTGCGATGGTTTCAAATTCATCAAAAAAAAGAATTCCTCCCAATCTCTTTGCTAAACGAATTACCCCTTTCAGTTTATCTTCTCCTTCCCCTACGTATTTACAATTAAAGTCAGAGCTACATACTGCAATAAAAGGAATCCCCAGTTCATTTGCAATCGCTTTTGCTAATAACGTTTTACCGCAACCAGGAAAACCATGTAATAAGAACCCTTTAGGAAGCGCTTTGCCTTCTCGGATACTTTGAATTGGATTATCAAAAACTTTGAGAAAACTATTTATCTCTTTTATTGTTTCATCAAGACCAATAATATCAGAAAAACTAACAGATGACATTTCAATCTTTGATACAAGTTTACTTTCCTCTTCTGTTGACAAAGCATCCTCTAATCTAAAACTATCTAATAATACCTTTGCCGTAATTTCTTTATTATTATCTATTAAATCGTAATGAATATCAAAATTAATAACCTTTCTTCTCTTCGTTAATTTTTCAAACGATTTTATTAATGATGCATCTTCCATAATACTCTTCAACCACAAATTGAAGTTGTTTATATCTTGGTCATAAAGCTCAACAACGCCCTCTTTTGTTAAAATATTTTTCTCTGTTTTAGACTTTTGTTCCATTATAGAAAAGGCATATATCGGTATATCGCCATCTCTTTCTTGAATTTTTCTAATAACTGAGATACAGTTATTCATTTTTTTGCTAACGCTAGCTAGTACCAAATCATATTCTAAACTAGAAACAATACTGTCATCTGTAATGAATTTAACCTCCATTAATGAATTGTTTACAAAATACTCTTTTTCTTCTTCAGAGCAATAAACAGCAACAGTGTTTTTATCTTTATTATTAAGATATTTTCTAACTTCTTCGCTAAAATCAAAATTATATTTTATTGACTTTAAATTTTTAATATCTTTATTTTGTTCTAAAAACAGTTCTACGATGTTAGATAAGTTTTCATTTAGGAATTGAGTTATAGCAGAAGAAATGTTTCTCGCATCTGCATTGCTTCCCTTATTAAACAATAACATTCTAGATAAAAATTCTTCATTTAAAACCAACTTCCCACCAAAAGCTTGAAATAGTCTTTTCTTAAATTGAGAACTTTTACTTTTTGCTATCTTACAGAGTGATAGAGGTGTTAATCTATTAAATGGAATAATTGTCCCACTTGCAAACGTTGAAATAATGCTTTGAGAAAAAATTTTTGTTTTACTAGTTTTATCATATTGATTTGCTAAACTTTGCAAAATTTTAGTATCTGTTAATGTAGCATAGTTAATTCTGTTTGTGTCGTTATACAAATCCTGTTCATCTGTAAGGGTTATTATAAAAATACAATTTCTCACATCCACAAATTGCTTTAAATTTTTATCGTAAAAAAAACCTGTTGACAACATCTCTTGTACTATGTTTTTATTTTTTGAAAACATATTTTGAAAGTTTTGAATTTCAATGACCGCAGTGCGGTCTTTAGTGACAATCATTGTAATAGGGCTTGGCGTATCGTTTTTATAAGAACCATCTACACCGTCCAAAATATCGTTTATTGTTGTATAGGCATTGCCGTCAATTATATATTTTTTTCTTGATATTGCTTGAGCAAAAATACTTGCCGCCTCAGATTTACCAACTGCTGTTGGACCTACAAAAGTAATAACCTCTGGTTTTTCTTTTGGAGCTGTATTTGTATTAGACTTAAAAAGCGAATTTTTTATTTTCAAGCATGCATAGTCCTGTCCTATGATTCTTTGCTTAAACAAAGCTTCAAACTTATTCCCAATTACATTTGCTGAAATTAAAACGTTTCTATTATTGTTTTTATTTCTTCCCATATTTTCTTCCTTATTCTTACATGATTACAGCCAAATTTGCTTCAAATAGTTCTTTTGCCGTTATTCTAACTTTTTTCCCTAATTTTATTGCATGGGCACACTTATTATATAACGGTTCATTTAGAGTCTTTTTTAAGATACCTAAAATAAATTTATCATGTTCTTTTATTACTGCTAAAGTTTCTTCTATTTCTGCAACGGTACCAGCAACTTCGGCTTCAACACCACCAACTGTTAAAACCGAGTCTTCTTCTAGTTCTTTCTCACTGCCTAACAAAAACAGCAAACTCATGTTTCTATCCAATTCACCAGTAGCACTCGTATTTATTTTTCGTTCACCTTCTTTTAATCTTTCAATTGCTCCTGCCAATGCACGAACAGTTAGAATATCTGATTCATCTTCTTGGAGTCCGTAAAATTCAACCGTTAACTTCTGAAAGTATATATCTGTGTCAAGTAGCATGCCTAAAAGCTCTTCTGCCTGAGTTCTTAAATTTGTTATTTGTTCGATATTCATTTCGGTTCTTGTTTTGCCGATTTTTTGCTCGATAATCCAGTTCATTACTTATACCTCCCTAGTTTTGATAAAATTCTTTAATTTGTTTTTTAATTTGCCTTTCAGCCCAGTCTTTTGCAAATTTAACAGCAGATTCAGATTGGTTAATTTGTTCTACTATAAGTTCAACTATGAATATATCGCCATTTCTCGCCGCCTTGTCAGCAAATTTAATTAACTCTTTTGCAGCTTCTTCATTAGAGGAAACGTACGGAAATGCCCTTAATAACAACTCTCGAATAAACATAATTATTTGATAACTACTATCAATTTCACACGCTTTTGCGAGCTTTGCTTCTTCGCTATTATTATATTTGACCAATTCTTCATATTCCGCTCGTCCTAAAGCGAATGAATATTGTTGCAATTCTTTATCTGACACTTTCATAACTAAAACTCCTTAAATGTTTTTTAGATTATATCAGGGCTTAAAAAAGCCCTGATATCTTTTCACTAAATATTTAATTGTTCATCTGGTGCATATTTCTTTCTTGTGCATTCTAAGAAATTACAACAACAATACGTTCTTGCTCGACATTGATAGTTGTTTTTGCTACAAGTTACCGTCGATGGGTCTTCACGAAATGCATGTGCACAATACCAACATATTCTAGCCATTATTTACCTCCATTCTACTTTTTCCCTGTTTGAGGAATCGTTTTAATAGTTTTCCTATCGCTACCAAAAGTCGTGTTGATAGGTTTTGAGCCCTTAGGTTCTTGCGTGTTGCGTTCATTTGGTTTACTGTTTGACATAGTGTTCTCCTTTTTATTTTTAGGCTTACGCCAATTTTTCTTAAAAACGTTTTATTTCTAATTTTACATATTGTTCTTTTAGATTTTTAAAACCTTTTCCAAAAAGCCTTGATTGACTTTACACCTATATTATACTCTTTATTATTTTGTGTCTTTAGAAAGGTTTACCAAAAAGCAAATTGTTCTATTTACAATAATTTTTGTACTTTAGTTATCTTTTACGCTTTAATTATACAATAGGAAAATTTTACATCTTTTTCAGTTTTACCAAAAAGAAAAAGGCTTGCTTTTTCCAAGCAAACCTTCTTCTTACAATATATTAAATTGTTTGTAAATTACATTACATATTTTAGGCAAACCTCATTCTTCATATAAATCTTCTAGCGTATATCCGCATCTTTCACTTCAATAAAGTCTTCCTATGAATTTGTTTTCTTAAAAGTTCGTACTCATCGTCTGTTGCTCGTCCAAACTCTTTTATAGCACGATAGTATACTGCTATAACCATTTTATCCTTCGTATTTATGGCTTCATCATACATTTTTCTAGCAGTTTCTATCGCACCTTGTCGATTCATATTTTTATCAGTCGACACGATTTGCTCGATGATATTCATACAATGGTTTTCAAATTCCACGAGTTTTTTCATCATAACACTTGATTGTTTTTTATCGCATACTTTCTTTATAATCTTTTCGCTATTCTCGTAGTATTCATATAATGATGGAAAAAAAACAATATTTGCCAACGGATTTTCTTGTTTGCAATTACTACTAAAGGAATCCTCACCATACCCAATTAACGGATAGTGATACAAATTATCTTTGATAAAACTTCTAAGTCTTATTCTATAACAAACTTGCAATATTGAATATGGTACAATGCATAAAATCAAGAAAAGAATGTGCATAAACAACGCTGGGATATAGCAAAATAAAAGAACTAATATATTACACAGCCCTATCGCCATGGTTTCTCCAAAAGTATACGAACTAGCGTAATGATCAATTTGACATAATTGCAAAAACCATGTTCTAAAACTCAACACAATTTTTGTCAAAAAAGGTAACTCAATAGCTCCAAAAAATAATACACCAGCAAAAATAATTCCTATGAGAAAAATTAAATATGTTCCTATCTTAAACAAATCCTTATCTTCTCCCCAAGGGACCCATGCCCATACCTTACCAATAGCTTTATTTGTTGAAATTAATTTTTTGGCTTCTTTCCCCCTCTTCGCATCTTGCGATTCTCCATGAGAAAGCCACCAAAAATATTCGTAGAAACTAGAACTACAGTATTCTGCACTAATTAGAAATTTTCGCTCACCATTAACTATTAAGCGCTTATATATGTTTTGTGGGGACCACCCTCTATCTATTGGGATACGTATTTCTACGCAATCTTGAGTAAAAGAACGATTTAATATATAAGTAATTTTACTTATTTTAAAATAACTTGTATTTTCTAATTTATTATCCCTATAAGCACACCATATTTGAATAAGCCAAGCATATCTATTTGATTCTTCTTTAGGAAATTTTTCATTCAATTTTTTAAATGCGTCTTCTACTTCTTTGTTGTCGAATAACGTTAAACATTGCCCAGCATAAACTAAAGTTCTCCTTTGCTCAAAACTTAATTCTACATCTAAAATTTCACAAAGGTCATTGGGATGATTTATTATTTTTTTTGCAATATATAACCCACATGCAAAATCCACATATTCTTGATGTATTGATTCAATATCATCATCAACATTATAAAAAACACCTTGGACCTCACTATCAATGTCTATTATCTTTTTGCCTTTATTTGTTGGAAAAAAATAATTTCCTATTGAACTTAATACATCTTTTACTTTTTCTAAAAGTTTCTTCTCTGATTTTTCTTCAGATTCTTCTTTAGATTCTTCTTTTTTTTGTTTGTAAAGACTAAAAAAGTATTTAAGCATAAGTTCGGGGGATTTTCTTAAATTTAATAAACTTTGCCTTTCTTCCTCGTCAGCTTTATTAAACAATTGAATAAATAAACTTAATGCCATTGGATTGCTAATTACGTTTACAATTTCATTACTAAAATCATCAACAATTCCTTTAAGCGCTTCTCTTATTTTATCTTCATTAAACTCTAAAAGCTCTACTTTAATGAAATCGTTTAAATGACTCTTTATTTTGTCATTGCTTCTTGATGCAATAATTATTGGTTTGCTACATTTTTTAATGCATTCAAAAATTTTATTTTTTCTTTCCGGTAGCCCTATTTCATCTAGTGAATCTAAAATTAATACATCAGTATCCGACCCTTCTATGGTGTTTAATATATTGTCAACAACACCATTCCAGACTTCATCATTGTTTAATTTTCTTAAATTAAAACTTTTATATATTATATTGTTTTTTAACAATAAACTTTTTAATATGGTTAGGGATGTGGTTTTTCCTATACTCGGACATCCCGTAATCCAAAATTTTCTTAATTTATAGAATTCTTTTTTTTCTAGAAGTTCTTGAAAATAATCTTTTAAAGCTATTGTTGACTTTGATTCATATTTTCTTGGCTTAGAATCCCTGTTGGTAAAAACTAATATATCTGGGCACAGTTTATTACTTATTCTATAATTATTCTTCATTTGTACCCTCCACACTCTAATTATTTTATATATTATAGCAAAAACACTTATAAAAGTAAAGATAAAAGACGGTAGCCCGTCTTTTATCTTTATATGAATTTTTCTTTTTCAACCCAGCCAGGACACGTGTGGCTGACGCAGACGTCGTTTATGTCATACTTGACACAATTGCCAACGAGAGTATTCTTTTGTCGAAAAAATCGACAGTTGCGACAAATTTTTTCCATAGCATTTTTCCTCCTTGCTTTTTACCATCCAGTATAATTTGGACAGCCATTTGCCTCTGAATTATCATAAATCTTTCTTCTAAAAAAGTTGCAATAACGCTCGTAGTTCTCGTATACACACCAACGACAATTACCACATTTTCTTTTACTCATAAGTTATTCTCCTTTCAAAATAAATTTTGTTTTGATATTCAATCTGAATTTTTCTTGTTCTTTTAAGTAATATAAAACCTCTTTTGGCTTTTTAATTTTTAGGTTGTACTGCACATTTGAATTAAATTTATAAAAAAGTTCTAATATATTATCACAACAATTTTTAATAAACTTGTTTTGTTCTATATTCCCTTCGATTTCTTGCTTAGCGTTAAATCTTAACTTTAGAGGTTCTGTATATTTACTTTCATACCATTTTAAGTTGTAAACAGTTCTAAGAACTTGAGTCAAGAGTTCTTCCGTTAAATAAACGTTTTCGTTTTCTTCTAAAAGTAGTACAACTAAACACTTTGTTGGCGTTCTTCCATTAGCTCTGTCAACAACAAAATATCGTGAAGATAATTCATATAATTCATTTGCATTGAAACTAGCACATAGCAAATTTTTACCTTCTACAGTTCTTTGGAGCAGAACAAATGGCGACGTTTCTAATTTTATTAGGTTCTTATCATTTATTAAATCTTTACAATAAGTGTTTATTTCATTATTGCTAGTTTCTGATAAGACATGGAAATCCAAATGCTTAGTATTACTGAATATAAACAATTGCATTAGTAGCCTCCATAGTATTCAAGTTGAGTCAATAAACTTTCCTTAAACAGTCTTTTCATTTCATTAAAATTACCGAAAGCAAACTTACTAAACCCAGATTGTTCTTGAACGCTTATTTTATCAATTAGATGATAGATAATATCGATAACGGGTAAAACAGCTCTTTTACAGTAAAAACTTTTTTTAGTATTTAGCGCCTCTAAAGAATCTACAAAATAGTAGTTCGGCTTATGTAAGGAATCGCCATATTCATCTTGAAGATAATCACTAATCAACATTGATATTCTTTCTAATGATGACTTGTCGAATTTAGCGCTATGAGTAATGGCAATAGCTACAGGTATATCACTTTCTTCTGTTAAAGATGCCACTGCATTTATCACTCTTTTAACGGAAAACGCATTATTTATAAGACAATTCTTGTATTCATTTTTTTCACATTTAAGTTTCTTCTTGCCTGAACAAGTGTTAGGATTGAAGTTTGGACATCCAAAGAACTGCTCAGCTGATAACACAATGATGACCCCTTGTGTATTGGAAAATTCGTTTGAAAACAATTCCTTAAACTGACTTTTCTTTGCTTCAAATTTGTAGTCTAAAAAGTCCGAAAAAACCCCACCTCGCTCATCGTAGCATGATAAATTACAAAAGTCGGAAAAAAATGCATTGGAAGGGCATTTAAGAACAATCCTAGCATTTAGGCTTCTTCTGCCCTTAGACGGCATATTAGAACTTGGATTTTTAATAATTGTTTTTAAGATGCTGTCTTTTTGCAAACCTTTTATTTTAGCTTTGACAATTCCATCTGAAAGAATGTCGATATTCTTTGCAATGCTTGCCAAATAAAACGTTTTCCCAAGCCCAGATAAGCCTACAACCTGAATGTTTGCCCTATCGCATGAAACCATATTATACACTCCTAAATATTAATAATTTCTTTGTATAATTCGTCTGTTCTGGCTCCATTACAAATATTGATTGCCAAAACCTCAACAACTACACGACTACCTATTTTAACATTTCTATCGTTAAAAAAATCTTCCAGTTCCGTGTTTGGATAAATTTTTTGATGTCCCATCACAAGAATACCTAAAAGTTCTTCCAACGTTTTTACATCAAAGTTGATTTTTGAATACGTAGTGTTTAGTATGGGAATTATAAACTTCTTATCTTTATTCTTTGCTTCTGGTAAATAAGAGAGTAATAAAACTACTGTCGTGATAAAACTTAAGTGAGAATTTTTATGATAGTTGTTTATCAAATCTAATTCGGTTTGACGAGTAAAGTCTTGTTGTCTTTCTTTCATGAACTCGCACAAATCACTTATTAATTGATTTTTATCAAAATCTTTTGCATTAAGCAACTCTCGAACAAAAGGAATTACGTCTTCTTGTTTCACGCTTTGTCCTAATATTTTTCTTTCAATGGACAGTTCTTCAAAATCCGCATCGCAAAACTCATTAAGCACAGCTTCTTGAGTTCCTTTTATTTCAACCTTTTCAGTTACTATAAAAGGCTTTCCATCAACTTCAAAGTTTACACCGTGATTTAGCATTAAAGAAAAATCAACAAAGTCAATAGGATAAGAAATATTATTATATTTCGCAACAAGACCACTATGATTAAAAACAACACGTCCTTTAATTAATGTTGCATTACTATAAAGTAAAAGCTTTTCTTTTTTATCAATCTTTAATACTTCATCAAAGGTTTTACCTGTCTTTTCACAAATTGCATCTAATAGCTCTTTAGGATAGGACAGATTGCAAGAGCAAAACCTTTCATCTTCTTTACAAACCAAGCAAAGTTTCATTCTTTAATCTTCCTTTTTGTTAAAATTTTATTGTTTTCAATCGTCGTTATTTTTCTTAAGACTTCTACTTCCTTTACTCTATCATCAAATAGTTGATGCTGACATCCTAGAGCACTTTCAAAATCCTTAAATATCGTTATAAGTTCATTTGAAGCGTTTTTAATTTCATCCATCGTGAATTCATGATTCGGCACATACTCTTCGTTCCTCACAGCAAAAATCACGGCGTTAGAGAGTTCTGTAATCGAGTTTGATTTTTTGACAAACATTGCTACTTTTTCACGCAAAGATGCCATGTCTTCTTCCGTTTCAATTTCTAAAGGATTGGTTTTAAGTAATTCTTCAAAATCTTTCAACAACCCTTCTGGAAAAACTATTTCTCTTTGTTCTAGCTCAAATTTATTTATAATTTGATGATACGTGCTTATTAGGTCAACTATTTCTTGTGGAGAAAACTCTATTTTGCTAATTTGCATGTTTTTTTCATGTTTTTTAACTGACCGAAAGTTAAATTCGCACATTCTTTTAAACTCCAAAGCTCTTTGACACTCTTTCATTTCTTTTTGTGCTTTGGAAAGTCTCTTTTCTTCAATTAAATTATTTATACCGTCTACCAACTGCTTGGCAATATTATATGTTGAACGAACTGCCAGCGTTGTTCCAATGCAAATTCCTTTTGTTACGCCTTTCACAAATATACCGACTAGGTGAACACACGTTTGTAAACATTTTTTTACAAGCTCTCCACCTTTGCTTGTTATATTATCGACCACTGACATAATTTTTCTCCTTTTTGTTTTATACTAGCATGTTTTATTTTTTGACCATAAACGATATTTACCAAAAAGCATATTATTTAGCTTTACCTAGTGACTGTCTATATGTTTCTATTCTATCAACATCAACTCTTTGCACTGAGGAAGTTACCGTTTTTAATGCTTCTATAAAATCTTCTGTTTCAATAAATGGACAATCCCTTTCATCCGATATATCCCTTGCTTCTAAACATAAATCTTCAATATCTGCACCATTAAACCCTTCTGTTTTTTCGGCTAATAATTTCATATCCAAATGAGAGGTATCAATGATTTTAGTTCTAATTAATTCTTCTCTTGCTTCCGCATCAGGCAAAGTAACACAAATTTTATAACTTATTCTTTTACGTCTTAAAAAAGCTGAATCAATCATTGTAGGGTTATTAGTTGTCGCTATAAATATTACATTATCTGCCATATTATCTAAAGCCGTTAAGAACGAGTTTTTAATTCGTATAGTCGCCTCGCTATCACTAGCCATTCTACTTGAAGAAAGTCCTTCTATTTCATCTATAACCAAAACAACAAAACCTTCAGTATTATTAGCATCTTTAAATATATCGTCTAGATTTCTAGAAGAAACGCCTTGATACTCAGATACAATATCCGAATATTTTTCGTGCATATACCTAGCACCTATTTCTCCAGCAACACATTCGCAAGCATAACTTTTACCTGTTCCGGGTGGACCATATAAAAGAATTCCTTTTTGTTCTTTTGTCCCTTCTTTGATTTTTTGTTGTTTTTTGTCTTTATCCCTTGCTCTTTTTACAAACTTTTTCACTAATTTTTTAAGTTCAGAACATCCTGCTAAATCATTAAACGTTAGGTCTCTTTTAGTAGTCTTTTTCCCTAGTTCTATAAATAAAGCATTTTTTTCTTCTTCATTTTTAGATGCCTTTAATATTCTACTAAAGTACGGTATAATTTCACGTAATTTCTTCCCTACAAAAAGTGATGAAAATTCTTCTAATTCAGCATCTTTAAGTTCCGAAAAACGTTCGCTTAAGAAATTCTTTATATCTTCCTTTCTTGGGTAATTAATTTTAAGCACTTCAAGACAAGTATCATTCAAAAATTCAACGTCTCGTTCGCTTAAAATTAAAATTATTTTGTTATTACCAATAATTTCAAGGAGTTTAGGCATGGCACGTAAAAATGATTCTTTGCTATGACCATTTACCAGACTTTCCATGTCAAATATTATGCACAAGTCTGTGTTTTCTTCTAGTTTTTTAACTAATGCACGAAAATCGAAACAGAGTTCATCTTTTGCCGCATAAAAATCATCTTCCTCTGTTGGCTCATGTAAATGAATATTCGACACGGCTTCAACTTTTACATCAAGTAGACTATCCTTCAAGTGATTTACTAATGTTTCTTTTCCAAATATATCGTAAACATTACCAACCACTGCGATAATATAAGAATACGTATTGTTAATTTTTTTAGCGATTTCATTCATGTTGACTTCTTTCATAATTTATCTCCTATTAATTTTTTAGACCTATACTAATAAATCTGCCGTTTGAAAATACAACTTGTGATTTCCTTTCTTTTAATAAGTCTAAATATTTTTCTTTCAATCGTTCACCACGATGTGTTATAAAAATTATCCGCTGATTAGCAGAACCTCTTAATCCTTCTCCTAAATCTTCGCTAGGTCTATACTGTCCATCAACTAAAACATCAATATGTTTAAGCGTAGATTTTTGAGTTTTTTGAAGTTCTTCGTATAATAATCCAGTATAAACAAGTAAATCCATATTATCATTTTTACTTTTATTATGTTCAGCAATTAATTTTCCTAAATGTTGAATAACTAATGGTTGTAAAAAAGGTTCACCACCCGAAACGGTAACTCCGTTAATGCCTTGTTTTATAGCATCATCAAATACCTGCTTTAACATTTTTAGGCTAAAATTATTTTCTTTTATTGCTTGGTATTCGGGGGTCTGACAGTTGATACAACGAGCTTTGCATCCTTGCGACCAAACAACCAGCCGTAGATGTGGTCCAAGGATATCCTTTACAATTGCAAAGTTAGCTATTGAAAAAATTTTTTGCTCCATAACTTTTCATCCTCTAAAATATACTTCGCTTTAATTTGGTTCAACGTTGTGAATTTGGGAGGCTCATACCGTCCACATGGTAGATAATTTCTTCTATAAAATTCTCTATCCAATTCAGTAGCAACAACTGTATTATTTGCCGTTAAAATACTTTGGCAAGCGTCAAAAAATATCCATTCACCATTATAAAATAAAGCATTCCAAATATGTGGAACTCCTTTTTCTCCTTCTTTTGCTTTTACTATAGAAAACTCTTTTTTTAAATAACCCCTTACGCATACAATATCATTACTTAAAAGAGCTCTAGTTGTTCGTGCAATACCCGTACAATAACCACTATGTTTGAGTAAAACAGAATATGGATTTTCTCCCTCTCCATTGTTTTTAAGATAGTAGCATGTTCTTTCGGAAAGCAATCTAGTTGCATATGTTACTTTGTCAAAAATAGAATTGGAATAATTATTGATTTTCCCCCTTAACACATCAAGAATTTCCTTCACTTCTTTATCTTCGTTAATAGAACAAGGTTCCAATTCGCTTGTCAAAACACACTTGTCTCCATCTCTATAAGCAGCAATTGTATTCATTGCTGGCAATAGCGATGATGTGTTATCTAAAAATAGTGCATTATACACCTGCAACAATTCTTGAGGTTTAGAAACTTTTATTGGAATAGCATAAGGCAACCCTAAATGCTCGTCCAAAAAGTGTTTCAATTGGTGTGCGTATATTTTCTTTTGCGTTTGAGATAATTGATTATAATAAAATAAATCAAATTTCATCTTTCACCTCGCTACACATAATGTATCACGATATAAAAAAAACGCTCTTTTGGTTTTACCAAAAAAGCATTTTTGTGATTAAATTGCTACTCATTCGTACATAAGGTGCTCAATGATTTCACTTGGATGTGGAAAATTTTTAAACTCTCTTTTTACATAAACAATAAAATCTCCCATCGTTTTATAGTTGAATTGTTCTAACAAACTATTCCATTCCCTCAAATTATTGTGATTGTCTATATAGCAATCTTTATCTTCTATTATTTTTCGTATCCGTTCTAAATCTGCATTAACTTTTAATATATCTATTATTTTGTCATCTACATCAGTAATTTCTTCCTTAATTTTAATTAAATTAAAAAACTCCTTAATTAAATAAATTAAATGATATGTCTCAAAACCAACACAGTCTTGAAGATTCAAATTATCACATAATTTAATCATTAACTCTTTTTCGCTTAATTTTTCTATCCCGAAAACCCAAAAATATAAAAGCTTAATCACCGCAACTACATCTAATTCCTGAAGCAAACTAAAAAGTTCTACAATTTCATCATCAATATTACTTTTAATTAATTCAATACATTTAGATAATTTTTTTAATATAACCTCTTCAGAATAATTTTCTCTAGTAGAATCAAACAACACAAGAAGGTCCTTTGCAATATCCAAAGTAGAATAATGAGAATTTTTTTGAATTTCATCCTTTATTTGTTCAATCAATTTTGGTATATAAATAATTGAACCAAAATCCAAACATCTTACCGTATCAGTCAATGGTTTCCCACTGCCATCTTTTATCATATCATCAACCTTAAGATACCACATATTATTAGCTTTAATATCCCCATTCAACATCAAAGAATTATGATATGCAGACAAATCACTTAAAATCTTATACATATAATATATAGCCTTGGCAAACTTTTCTTTTGAGTTTATAATATTTTCTTCCTTACCAATAAAATAGTCAAATCTTTCCCCTTTAATATAAGGTGAAATTTGGCACAAGCCAATTGATGTAAAACATAAACCACAATCTAGAATTTGAAGACCTTCTGAAGTTTTATAGACTTGTGAATTTAATGCACTTTCTGCGAATTGAATCAATAGTTTCTCTAAAACTTCCTTGTCGCTAATATTACAACAACCATTATTACCTATCAAATACCTGCTATCAATTTTTGGAAAAAACTCTTTAAGTATTCTACGGTTTTCTAAATCATTAGGATTTAAAATATACGCTCTAGATGTAGAACCTTGACCTAAAACATCAACTGACACTTCATATTCAGTATTATAATTGATTAATTCTTTTCTTCCTTTATTTAAATACCAGTCAATAATCTTATTTAGTTGAGTATCATCCCAATTTTGGGAATTTATAAAATAATAGATTTTAATATTTTTAGTTTTGCATTTGTTGTTCATGCTTATATTCCTCAAGGATATCTTCTTCGATATTTTCTAAAGCTTCTAATAAAGACACAATATTTCTATCAAATTCATGAAAGTTTGGAGACAACTCTATGAATCCGACTTCGGTTAAAATTTGATTAAGTTCTTTCGCATCAAAAATTCTTTCCACATCAATTAAATAAACAATAAGCCTATTTCTTAAAATTTGAAAGCCTTTGTTTGAGCAATATAATGTTTCAGCATGCAATGTTTGTTCGGTTCTATCATAGTATTTTATAATTTTATTCTTAAAATCTAAACATTCTACTTGATCTTTCTCTAGCTTATTAAGACATGTTAAAACATCTTTTATTCGGGAGCAATCTTTTACGGTCTCCAACAAAATTACTAATTCCTTATCTTCACACGTTGGAGCCAAGAATCTTAAATCATTTATTGTAATATTTTTTGTTTCATTTCCTTTCGGCTGATACTCTCCTCTCTTCTTTGAAATCAATCTCTTAAAGCTTTCTCCTGTTGTTGGTACTTTGTTATTAAAATTATTTTCAAGTATATGAATAATTTCTTTACTTACTTTACAGGAGTTGTCAGTTGACAACCGATTTAGAAATTGTAGCGCATTTAATTTCTCGCCATTACAACCTATAAAAATCATGTTTTCGATCTTTTTTATTATATCGGTTACCCGTTCTTTAAGTTTTAAGACAATAATTTTATCATTTGTGATTGATGAAATTTGTTTGAAAAAATTATATAATGGATATTCAATTTGTCCTATTTGGCTTTTTCTAGATGCGGTCAAAACTCCACGTAAATCATAAGAATTGAACGTGGTAGTTTCTGTTAATATTTCCTCTATGTCCAAACCTAAATCAGTACAATATTCGCCATAATTTTGTCCATCTAAAAATTCCCCATCTATTATTTCTTGATAGTCATTCTTTACAGCGCTAAGAATAGCATATCGATTTTTTAAGCAAAAAAACAGTTGATTCTTTTTTATATAATTTGCCAACTCTTTTTCAGAATCCAAGAATTCAAAAATTTCGTTAGTTACTCTTCTTGTTACACTATCATTTTTTTCAACTTGTTGGGCTTTTAAAATTTTTTTTGTTGCATTTATAATTATAATTTTTAATCCATAAATAACTTCTTCAACCGCCTTTTCAATATAATTATTTTTTCCTTGTATCATTATATTGACAACTATTTCACGAACTTCTTCTTTTATTTCTTTGCACAAAATGATTTTTCGAAAAACTACTGAAAATTCGTCATAAAAAGACCTTGTCTTTGATATTGAAGTCCCGCCAAATTCCCTATTAAGTTCTTTTTGTATATTCTTCACGTCAATTTGTTTCAAATGTGAAACAAAAAGTTTAATCATTTTTTCACGAAAGTTCTCTAATACATCATCTTCTGTCTTTTTTTGAATTTCGTAGATAGTGGTTAAAAATTTTGTATCCTTTAAAAGAAGTTGAAGTTCTTGTTTTTTGAGCTCGCTAAAACTAAATTTTAAGTCATCTATAATAAAATTTATAATCGATTCAAGTTCCGTCACACCTAAATCGTCTCCATAACAAGTTTTTTCTAGAAGACTTAAAATTCTTTTTTTCTCGCTTAATGGTAAACCATTTTTTATAGTATAAAAAGTTGCCAAGTCTTCTAGTGCCCTTAAATATAAAATCGTTCCACTAGTCTCTGATGTTTCCTTAAATAAAGCATATCTAAGCTTAGATATATCTCTTAAAATGTATTCTGTTCCAATTGAGCTATTTGATTTTCCTTTAACAAAACCAGCATGAACTAAAGATGAAATAATATTGTCTATCAACACTTTTTTATCTGCTTGTGGCTCAAAGTTCTCTTCTCCAACTAAAGGTTCCATAGCCTGCCGGAGTGAATCAATTGGATGGCCTATTTCCCCATAAAAATTGTTCCAAAACTCTTTTATCTCAGGGAATAATTCGTTTACGCAAAATATGGCGTTATCAATGCCCTTTATTTTATATTCGTTTTTTTGGGTTTTCTTAAAACAACACTGTATTATTTTAAAAGGTTCTATTTCTCCTTTTTCGAAGAACTCTTTTACAATAATTATTATTTTCTCTGCTATAAGTTCATCAAGTTTATTGTTTCCCTTTCTATTCTTACATTTATTTATAAAAGAAAGCGACTCTATTAAATCGTATTTAGTCACTGATATCTTTTTATCGTCACAAAGCTTAAAATAATCGTAAACCATATCAAGTATTAATGATAAAAGATATTCTTTTGCTCCTTTTTCAACTCCATTTTTATCTGCTTTATAATATGAAGAATTTTTAAATTCTTTGTATATTTCAGGATACATTTTACAAAGTATCTGCCAAACAGTTTCTTTATTATTGTCACCACAACAGTTTGTCTCATGCTCAGACATAAAAGCCGCAACGGTTTTGCTACCCATGATGCTATAATCAAGGTTTATTAAATCTTCAAACATAACTTCTACGCTCCTTTAGTAAAAATTTATAAAAAGCATTATAGGATGCAAGGTTTTTCCTTCCATCCTTAATGTATTTTTGCTGTTTATATTTTACCCCCCAGAAAAATGTCAAGTATTTACCTTAATTTCTCCAATTATTGTTGGGATAATATAATCAAAAACTTCATCATTATTTAACGTTCTACCATCCAGACCGTCTTTACCTTTTGTGCCGGTTGGTCCACGTTTGTTTTTGTTATTGGAACCTGTCACAGAATCTTCGCTGCCATAGCCTCCCAATCCAGGTTCGCCAGCCGTGCCTTTTGCACCACACGAACCCCTTGCACCTTTTTGACATGTAACACTTGCACTAGAGGCAATTCTAATTTGTGAGCACACAATTCCGGCTCCACTTCTAACTTCTGGAGCACCACTGCCCGCATCGCCACTATTACCGCCACGTCCACCACTATAGCTACGCCATCTAATGGGCTGTGGAGTCAAAGCTCCTTGGCCAACCCCGCCTCGGCCAGTTGAAGCACCTGCTCCACTTTGGTTTCCATCTCCACCGTGACAGTTCAAAACAATATTTTTATTAACGATTATTTCTTCTTTGCACGATAGTGCATCTCCACCTGTCCCAGCTGGTTTGCCATCTTTGCCATCAGCGGAGTCCCCACCTGACAACCCATCTGCACCAGAATCCCAATTCGCATATCTTGTTGCTGGATTATAAGAATAGCCGTCATCCGTTTTCATTGCGGAAACTCCTTGACCAGCTTTCCCGCCATATAATTCAATCTTAGAGGAATGTCCTTCTTTAGCAAAGAATTCTATATTCTTGCCGATGATAGCTGAAAAACCATTTTGACAAAAGTCTCCGTATCCAGCTTTGATTCTATTAGTATTAACAACCGAGAATAAACACCTTTCTCCGTGAAGCTCGACACCATTAGCAAATTTTTCAACCTCAATAAATACTGATTCAAACTCCAACGTAACGTAGGTCCCTTTCATTACTAAGAACGGTTTATCAATATTTTTTACTGCAATGTTTCTAATTATAACATTTTTTGCGTTGGTCTGAATTGTAAAGTCTGTAAAATACCCACTATTGCCATCTATTATTAAAGTATCTTTATTCCCAGTGTCATCTATTTCAATAGAATTTGCTAAATTCATTTTAGACAAATTAATCTCTAATTTATCCTCGTTGCTTTGAACAAACTCGTCAAGTCTTTCCATTGTGCCAGGTTTAGCCAATAAAATTCCTGTTTTTTTATCAAGCCAAGCATCTTTGTTGTTTATACAAGAAGATATAAGAACAACGCTAAGCCCTATAACAACCGCAAGAATCAAGCCAATAGTGATTAAAAAACGTTTTGTCATAAAAAGCCTCCTAAAACTTTGATGACTAAATTATAATCCTTTTGCTTGATTACTTTTTTTAGGTCTTACCAAAAAGCAATTTTTGATTATTTTCGTATTTATTATATCATAATATAATTAAATTTTCAATCTCTACACAACTACAAAAGCTATTTTTATTATGATAAGTGTCATAAATAAAAACCAGCCTTTTTCTAAATGAAAAAGGCTGGTTTTGGCGTTCGTGAGACGATTCGAACGTCCGACACCCAACTTAGGAGGTTGGTGCTCTGTCCTGCTGAGCTACACGAACATATTTTATATTTTAAAAGTTATTTTACGGCACAAATTTAACGAAATTTATACCAATTTTTATACCGATTTTAATTTTTTGCAATACAAACACAACATATAGTATATTTATCAAATATACTATACTTTATATTGTGGTCTTGAACGGATAAAGGAGTACCTTAGGAGGCGACTGCGTTATCCCGTTACGCTACGGAAAGATTTTTACATTTTAAAAGTTATTTTACGATACAAAATATACCAATTTTATACCACAATACTGCACGTTTTGAACGCAAATCACAATATATTGTGGCGTTTATGCTACGCTATACTATATTTAGGGAGATAACAGTATGTTGAACCGAGCAAACAACGTTTTCGAACGTCTTGGGCATAGCCCAAATATCCATTTAACTAAGGAAGCATAGTTTTTATACGAGTATTTTAGCACACCGAGAAAAAAATATCAACAAAATACTAATAACCTTTTAAAATAAACATAAAAACGCAATAAAAAACGGCTGATAGTTCAGCCGTTTTTAACTTTTATTATTCCTTCTTAATCTGCTTGCCAAATAACGTTAATACCGCGTTGATTATGAATATTATGCCGGCAATTATGCAAATGAGATCTAAAAGTGCCCACTTTGCAACTACTAAAAGTATGCCGATAACTATCGTTACGATAGATGGAAGAATTGCCATTATTCCTTTCTTGTAAGACTGAATAACTTCCATTACTCCCTTAATAATTAAAAGCACGCCGAACACTAAAAGCACGATTCCTGCGAATACCCAACCGCCAACGATTATTAAAATGCCGATAACAATTTCAACGACGCCTTTAATCGTATCTTTACCTTTAACGATATCTAAAACGCCTAAAACTACGAGTAAAACGCCGATAGCCGTCATAAGTATTCCAAGAGAGCCACCCCTCAAAATAACGAGCAATAAGCCGATTATCGCATAAATTGCACACGTTATAATGTTGTTTACGGAAAGGTCTAGTTTAAAATTTGATTTAGATTTTGATTTTGCCATAACAAAAAGCCTCCTTTAAGTTTAGTTGCTTAGCAACCCTTGGTTCTATTTTACATTATTATGGTTTAGCCGTCAATATGGAAGTTAAAAATTTCGCATTGCAAAATAAGTATTGCAAGCAAGAGAAAAATTTGTTATAATAAATAAAAAGGATATAATTTTCTTAGTTGCCGATACTTATTATACTATGTAAAGGAGATTTGTATGAATAATGTTAAAAAATTAGACAAACTTAAAACTGCAGGGATTATAAATATTATCGACGCAATTTTGTGCATAGCCATAGGCGTTGCTTTTTACTTGTGCTTAAAACTTGGCGTTTCAGGCACTAAATTTGAAAATTTAGACGGTTTGGGGTTTGCCGTCGTGCTAGTTTTATTCCTTCCGCTAGTTATGATTGCCTACTCGCCCATTGTTGTTCACGCTATATACAAAATTATATACGGAATCCTTGCTGTTGTGAACGCTAAAAACGTAAATATAGGAAAGCCTTTAAAGTTTGGCAAGGGAATGTTTACGGCAAACATCGTTTTAAGAGTAATTTCAATAATAATGTTTGCAATATGCGCGTTTCTCACCTATTCAATATTTGACGCGGCGCTAAAGCCGTTGCTAGGCATATTATTTACAGCGTTTATCTTAATACTTATCGGCGTTCAAATACTTGCTATGGTGATTGACGGCGGTGCGAAAAAGCAAAGAAAAGAATACCTTTTAGAAATCAATCAATAACCTAAGCCCTTTCCAAATCGGAAAGGGTTTTATTTTTATAAAGATTGACAACGGCGTTATAAATAGTTAAAATAAAGGCGATATGGCAAGAGTTGACGTTTACTTGGGGGTTATCCCAAAAAACTTAAAAATAACCAAACTATACCCGCCCGAAAGGGATGCGGAACTTTTGGGCGCGTGCGATAAAGTTCAAAAGGAAAAGGTTTTTTCTTGGCAACTATTAGAGTGTGCGCTAAAAAGGAGTTTTAACGTAGATTTAAACGCCCTTTATCCAACTCGAAAACCTAACGGAAAGTGGGAAATTAAAGATTATAACTTCTCTATTTCTCACAGCAACGGCGCGGTTGTGGTTGCCGTTTCTAACGCGCCGATAGGCGTTGACCTTGAAAGGCTTGATAGAGACGTTTCCGCCATTTTAAAAACGCTAACTGAAAAGGAACTAATAGAGTACGAAAAATCTAGCGACAAAGAGTATTCTCTCATTAAAAAATGGACGGAAAAGGAAAGTTTGTATAAGCGTGTTGGCGAAGGTGCTTTTAACCCCTTTAAAACGGAAACAACAGGCGAACATTTTATAACCAAGCAAATAGAAGTTAACGGTGAAGTTTTTGTTTTAACCGTATCGTGCGAAGAGAGAACTAAACTAAATTTTGTAAAAAACGGCAAGTGATTGCCGTTATTTTTATTTGTTTTGTATTGACTTAAAACATAATGGGATGTATAATATTTATACAAGTTAACCAAAAGGAAAGTTTATGATAAAAAAGATAGAAAAAACACCGCTTAGTGAAAACGCGTATAAAGAGATAAAGGAACATTT
>JAZSOI010000061.1:0-26296 GCA_045536835.1 Christensenellaceae bacterium | reverse complement strand
GCGTTCTTACGAATGGCCCGTTATCATCCGCGCGGTTAACACCGTTGACGCGATGACCGCAACCATCGAAGAAATTCCTTACGATATCCTTCATCACATAACCGAAAGAATAACTCACGAAGTTGACGGCGTTAACCGTGTTTTATACGATTTAACACCCAAGCCGACTGGAACTATTGAGTGGGAATAAAATTTAACGTGGCTTGAAACGACGGTTTCAAGCCACTTTTGATAACTATGTATAATAAAGTTTACGTTGAAATAACTAACGTTTGCAATATGAATTGTTCGTTTTGCCACGGACATAAAAGACCGCCAAAACAAATGTATAAGGCGGAATTTTCGCATATTCTTAATGAATTAGTTGGAAAAACGAACTACGTTTACTATCACTTAATGGGTGAGCCTTTGCTACATCCTTTACTTCCCGAATTTTTAAAACTTGCAAAAGAAAAAGGCTTTAAATCAATTATTACGACTAACGGAACGTTACTTAAAAGTCGTGGCGAAGAAGTCTTATCCGCTGGCGTACATAAAGTTAATATATCACTTCATAGTTTTGAAAACGGAACAAGTGAAGAACATACTCAATATATTTTAGATATTGCAAACTTTGCAAAGCGCGCTCAATCAGTTGGAACGATAGTCGTTTTCCGCCTATGGAATAACGGCTTTGACGACGGCAAAAATCAAACCACCTTAAAAATTTTAAAAGACAATCTCGACGGCGTGTGGAAAGAAAACTCGCGCGGTTTAAAAATTAGCGATAATATCTATCTTGAGTGGGGCGAAAGGTTTAAGTGGCCCGATGAAAACGAAGACATTCAAGGCGACAAGTTTTATTGCTACGGACTTAAAGACCAGTTTGGCATACTTGTTGACGGAACGGTCGTTCCGTGCTGTTTAGATAGCGAAGGCGTAATCAACCTTGGAAACGTTTTTGAAAGCGATTTAGAAAGCATTTTAAACTCAAAGCGTGCAAGAGATATAGTTGAAAGTTTCAAGTGCGGAAAAGCAAGTGAAGACCTATGCAAAAGGTGTGGCTACGCCCAACGATTTATTAAAAAATAAAATTTAGCATTAAAAAACGCTCTACTTTGAAGTAGAGCGTTTATTTTTGTTAATTTATTAAACTATAGTTTTTCTAAGCCATTCAAGAGTGCATTCTACCATGTGTTTGCCAGTTTCTACGCTTGCTTCTTTTGCGCTTTCAGCAAACCACTCGGTGTTTCTATCACATCTAGAAAGATCAACGAGTTCAGGGTAAGTTCCCATCATTAAACTCGTTTCCCACTTGCCTGCATGGTCGAAACCACCGCACTTAATCTGCGCGTCCGCACCGATAAGGGGAATAACCTTGATGTATGAGAACGGATCGTCTGAACTACCCATATCTTCGTAGTACGAAGCGTAATCGTCACTACCCCACCAGCCTTTGCCTAACTTTTCTTCCATGTATTCCATAGTAACTTTCTTAGCGGCTTTGTGGCACGCAATAGTCATAGGCATAAGGCCTGCACCTTCAGTTTGATGGTGCGCAACTAAATAAATGTTTTTATGGCCTGCGTTTATCATTGATTTGAGAATGCAGTATAAATAATTTGCGTACGCGTCTTCATCAACGTGGAAGTGGCTGGGCTTTGGAGCACAAACTGCATAAGATGCAACGCCGTACCAAAGTGGCGGACAAACTACTATTTCTTTTTCCTTTTCAAGTTCTCTTAAACAACCCGTGATAACGAGCGTGTCAGTACCGCACGAAGCGTGGCGAGCGTGATATTCTAAAGTGCCGATAGGAATTATAAACGGAACTTTTCTATCAACCGCGTCTTGAATTTCATCGTATAACATATCAAGCATTTGCATAGTGTTTTTCTCCTATATAAATAAGTTTTTTTGACATTAGTATTATAATACAAATCAATCTTAAAAGTCAATACTCAATTACAATTGAACTTCTATTTATAATTTTTTGGGGATATTCCCGTTCTCTCGGTAAAAAACCTTGAAAAATAATGAACGGATGAGAACCCACACATCTCCGCAATCTCGCTGATTTTGTGGGTGTTTAATAAAAGTAAATGCTTTGCAAATTCAAAGCGCCATTCTAAAAGGTCGTCCATAGGGCTGTTATTAAAGAGTGAAACGTAAATATTGCAAAAACGACTAACTGAATAACCTGAAAGGTCTGCCATCTTTTTAAGCGTCCACTTTTCCGAGCAATGATTAAAAAAGTAAATTCTAAGTTTGTTAAACTTTTCGTACGTTTCGTCTTTTTCAATTCCGCTTTTTTGATGCGCTCGCTTTACCGACACTAACATCTTAAAAATCTCGTTGGAAATGCACTCGGCACTAAACTCGTCGTTTTTAAGACTTTGTTCCATAATAAAATCAATGCAATTTTTAAAAAAATCAGTATCGTGGATTTCAATAGGAACGTCAAAAGGAAGGAAAAGTTTTTCAATTTCATCACCGTCACCAACGAACCAAAGCCAGTGATTAACGAACTGGCTTTTATCGTCAAGCGGACCGTGAACTACTTTATCCCCAATTTTGTTTATTACGCAAGTGCCTGCTTCACACTCTATTCTTTTACCTTTTACTTCAAAGAAAAAAGGTGACGTAAAACAACATAATAGGTACTGCGTTGCAACCGCTTTTCTAAAAACGTAACCGTTTTTATGCCCAGTATCCGTTCCACATAAAACTTTTTTAAACATAACTTTTAACCTTAAATAGTAAGATTTTTCAAATATTTACAATTTTATAATAACATATTATATCGACTTTATCAATAAAAACGAATATAATTAAAGCATAAAATTATAAATTTTAAAGGTGTTTACGATGAAGAGATCAGAAATTAATTCGTATATTGAAAAAGCAATAGCAAGGCTTGACCAGTTTAACGTTTCTTTGCCTATGTTTGGATACTGGAAACTTAGGGACTGGAAAGAGAAAAAAAGTGATATCAAATATATTAAAGACGCAATGCTCGGCTGGGACGTTACAGATTTTAATTCGGGCGACTTCACTACAACCGGTGCGGTATTATTCACCGTTAGAAACGGCGATAAAAACGACAAGTCGAATAAGCGCCCCTACTGTGAAAAATATATCATTTTAGACGATACAACCGAGCAAGAAATTCCATTCCACTACCATATTGAAAAAACGGAAGATATTATAAATCGCGCTGGCGGAATACTCGTTATTGAAGCGTATTATAGATCAAACGACGGTGGGCTTGACACACAAACGCCCGTAAAAGTGTTTATGGACGGCATTTATAAAACGTTTAACGCTGGCGAAAAGATTGAAGTTGCACCCGGTAACAGCATTACACTTGAACCGTTTATGTATCATCGCTTTACCGCTAAAAAGGGGGCGGGGATGTTAATCGTTGGCGAAGTTTCTAAGGTTAACGACGACAATAACGACAACGTCTTCCTAAATCCGCTCGATAGATATTCTGCTATCGTCGAAGATGAAGAAGCAATTCACCCACTTGTTAACGAATACGATAATTTATAAGGAGAATTTATGAATAAACTTGGTATTTTTATCAACTTTTGGGAAAACAGTTGGACGGTAGACTACGAAAAATACATTAAAAAAGCATCAAAAATCGGCTTTGACGTTTTAGAGTTTCAAGCGCAACCATTACTTAATTTTTCCGACGAAAAGTTAAGCGAAATTAAAAAAATTGCCGACGATAACGGTATTGAACTTACTTACAGTTTAGGTCTTGACAAACATTACGACATATCTTCTTACGACGACGACACTCGCGCTCGCGGTGAAAAGTACCTTACCGATATTATGACTCAGGTTTCTAAAATGGATGGCAAAATTATCTCTGGCGTTAGTTACGCGGGTTGGGGCGTTCCGTCTTACGAATTTGAAAAGAAACGCTTGTTTGATAACAGTGTTGCCGTTATGCAAAGGCTTGCAAAGGTTGCAAAAGACTACGATATAACCTACGGCATTGAAGCGGTTAACCGCTTTGAAGGCGTCGTTTGTAACACCGCAAAAGAAGCGCTTGAATACGTTAACGCAGTAGACAATGAAAAAGTTGGAGTTTTACTTGACACCTATCACATGAACATTGAAGAAAACAATATCGGCGACGCGATTAGGCTCGTTGGGGATAAACTCGTTGGTTTCCACACTGGTGACAATAACCGATTAGCACCGGGCAAAGGCCACATAGACTGGAAGGAAGTGTTCGGCGCACTCAAAGATATAGGCTACGATGGAAGAATAGTTTCCGAGCCGTTCGTAAAAATGGGCGGAGAAGTTGGCCGTGATATCTACGTTTGGAGAAATTTGATGGAAGACGTGTCCGAGCAAGCGCTCGACAAGGAAGCAAAATATATTCTCGAATTTACGAAATCAATGATGCAATAATCATGGCGGGTTAATTATTTTAACCCGTTTTTTATTTCACTAATAATTCACTTGAACTTTAACGATATTTGTGTTATCATAATTTATAGATAATTATGGCTACTTTTAAAATGAAATGCCCTGAGTGTTCGCACGAATTTACTGGGGATTCTACAATTGAACAAATAACTTGCCCATCTTGTAATAAAGAAATAAGCGTTAATAAGGCGATTAAATACTATCAAAGCCTTAATAAACTCAAAACGGAGAAAAAACTCGTTGCCCAAGGCGAAATTTACGCTAAGGTTGACGCTTTGATTGAAGAGAGCAAGTGGTACGTTGAAAACGATGATTTTGATAAGGCGCTTGAACTCACCGACGAGGCGCTAACCCTATCTAACGTTGACAGTAGAATTTATATGATGCGTGTTTACGCAAAAACTAAAAATTTTACCGATTACACAGATACCACGCATTATAGCGACCTTAAAAAAGCACTGGACCTTTCCCCTGTTTTTGAAAAGGAAAAAATTCGTGAACTTTACGCGCCGTACTATAAAAAGACTAAAATCCCTGAAGAAGAGATGCGCGAGTACGAAAATCAAGAAGCGTCAAGTAGGCTTGGTCGCGTTGAAAACTTACTCAAAGACAGTATCCCTAACCACTTTAAAAGAAAAGATTCTTTAAAGCCGACTTTAATTGCAACGTCTATTATGCTAGCCGTTGCCGTCGTTTTAATGATATTATCTTTTGCTCTTGACGTTAGCGTGCTATCGCTTATAGGTGCGGCCATTTTACTTATAGACGCGTTCTTCTTCATTAAGTATATCGACAATAAAAAGCAGATTAGACTCTTTGACGCCGTTCTTGACTTTTACGACGGTTTAGATAGTTTTGAGTTAGAACCTAACCATAGACTTAAAGTTTCGGCTGAACTTGAAAAACTTGCAGTTGCACAAATCAACGGCGAGTCAACGTTAAAAAACGAACAGTATATAACCGAGTTCTTAGTCGTTTTAATTGAAGGCAACAACCAAAAGGCAAACGACTTTATATTAAAAAATAAAACGTTCAGCAAATACCTAAGTAAAAATTAAAAAAGGCGAGCAAATATTATTGCTCGTCTTTTATAGTGTATTTATAAAGTGAATTCTTACTAACTCCCCTTTCTTCCGCTACGATTTTGATAGCGTCCTTTTTAGAATAGCCTTTTGAAATGTATAATTCGATATGCTCTTTTTCGCTAAGTGGGAAGTCGGTTTTTAACTCTTTAACGCCGTCAACAACGATTACGAACTCGCCTTTCGGCTCTTCAATTTGCAAACTTTCAAGTGTTCCCTTATATACCGTTTCGTGTATTTTAGTTATCTCTTTAACGCACGAAACCGCCCTATCTCCTAATTTTGACGCTAAATATTTTAAATCTTTATTAACGTCGTGCGGGGCGGAATAGAAGATTAAAGTTTCTTGGTGGTCTTTCACCGACTTAATAATTAAATCTTTATCTTTAGTTTTTTCGGGCAAAAATCCAACGAAGGTAAACCTGCTTGCATCAAGCCCGGATAGGATAAGTGCAGGTGTAAAAGCAGTTGCACCGGGGATAACGGTAAAATCGATATTTTTATCTCTTAGTGCCATTGATAAAACGTTGCCCGGATCTGAGATGACGGGCGTTCCCGCGTCCGATATAACCGCTACGTTTTTACCGCTTTCAAGCATAGCTACGATTTCATCAACTCGCTCTTTTTCGTTAAATTTGTGATATGATTTTAAAGGCTTTTTGATATCGTAAAAGTCGAGAAGTTTTAATGAATGGCGAGTGTCTTCACAAAGTATTAAATCCACTTCTTTTAGCGTTTCCATGGCTCTAAAACTTATATCTTTTAAGTTGCCTATGGGAGTTGAAATAAAGTATAGCATTTTACACTCCTTCGTTTACAAATTCGGGCAAAATTTTAAGTTGGGGCTTTACGCCTTTAACGCCTTCTATTAAAAATAGATAGGGCGCGCTACCAAGTTTATTTACCACGAACTGAATTTTAGTAGGCTCTAAGCCAACGCTAACCATCTTGGTTAGTAAACTCGTAAACCTTTCCGTTCTTTGACACATGCAAAGCCTTCCGCCGTGCTTTAACTTTTTGGCGGAAATCTCAATAATTTCGTCCTGCGTAATAGTTACTTCGTGGCGACACATCGCAATTTTTATATCGCCGTTTATCTCTCCGCTACCCGCTTTTTTATACGGTGGGTTGCAAAGTATTAAAGAGTACTTGCCGTTATATTCGCTACCAAGTTCTTGAATAGGCTTGTTTATAACGGTGAATATATCGCCAAGTCCGTTTAATTCCACCGACTTTTGCGATAGCGACGACAGTTCTTTTTGAATTTCAATAAGGTCTACCGACTTTGCGTTTTTGTTGAGTGCGTAATAATGAATTCCAACTATACCCGAACCACTACAAAAATCGGCGACTACGTCGCCTTTTTTAGCGGACGCGAACTTGGAAAGAATAACCGCGTCACTCGTAAAACGATATAAACTATCGTCTTGATAGATTTTTAAATTGTCGATAAGTAAATCTTCAAGTACTATCAATTTTTTACACCAACTTTAAAAATAAAAAAACGGATTTCTTTTGAAACCCGTTTTTTTTGGTTCTTATTCTTCTTCAGGTGCGCCAACGGGGCAAGTATCTGCACATGCGCCACAAGAAATGCAAGTGTCTTTATCGATAACGTAAAGTTCTTCGCCTTCGCTAATTGCCTGAACAGGACACGCTTCTGCACACGCGCCACAAGAAATACAAGTATCTTTAATAATATATGCCATGGTTTTTCTCCTTATAAATAGTCTTAGTCTTTTGACTTTTTAATTTTATCACAAATATTTTTATTTGTACAGTATTTTTTTATATTTTATTCCTCAGTTATTTCTACTTCTTCACTTTCTTCTTTGATTTTATTGTTTTTAAACTTAATATCTTTGAGTTCGTAATCTTTATATACGACCGTTCCGTCTTTGTGAGAAGTCTTTGTTTTTACGAGCATTTTGAGCATATTAATAGAAATAACCGTCGCCTTTCCGTCGGGCGTGGTAACCTCCGATCCAACTTTGGGCATCTTCTTATAAACGTCCGCGTAATACTCGTTTTCGTATTCTAAACAACACATCAGCCTACCGCAAAGCCCGCTTATCTTAGACGGATTAAGCGACAAGCCTTGGTTTTTTGCCATCTTGATAGTAACCGTTTTAAAGTCGGGAAGGAAACTGTTACAACAGCACACCCTTCCGCAAGGCGCGATTCCGCCTAAAAGTTTGGCTTCGTCACGGCTACCTATTTGGCGAAGGTCAATCTTGTGCTTTAACGCGGTTGCAAGCGATTTTACTAAATCTCTAAAATCTATCCTTGCAGGCGCTGTGAAATATATAACTATTTTAGACCCGTCAAACGGAAGTTCTACCCCCGTGATTTTCATTTCAAGCCCACACTTTTCAACTTCGCGCTTGGCAATTTCTAAAACGTGCGGTAATCTCTTTTCGTTTTCTTCTACCCTTTGAGTATCCTTTTTCGTAGCCCTGCGAACAATAGACTTTAAAGGCTGGATAACTTCGCTATCTTCAACTTCCTTGGGCGAAATTGCTATAACGCCGTACTCAGCACCCCTTGCGGTGTCGACGATAACGCCCTCGCCTTCTTTATAGTCTTCGTTTTTAGGGTCGAAATAGTATACTTTACAGGAGTGGTTAAACTTTACTCCTACTATTTTGACCATTTAAATTTTCCCTCCAAAATACCGAACAAAAGCCCGTCCACCACCGCTTGATGATTGCCGTTAAAGTAAACTTGCTTTTCAGCATCGCGAATTTTATCCGATATAAATATGAGCGCACCAACGCTCGTTGAACGCAAAACGTCTTCCGCGATATCGTTAAACGCGTCCGCTTTTCCACCACCGCCAACGTTTAGAGAAATTCTAACTAAGTTTGCAAGTGCGGATATAAAATCTTTTAAAACTTCTTTTGTAATCTTTGCCGAAAACTCGGCTATTTGCTTGCTCGATTTTAAATCTACTAAAACGCTTTTAGCAAGCGACACCGCTACGCTACTATCCGTAGTTTCACACCTTTTAATAACTTCGCCAACTCTTCCCGAACATAAGGGAATAACGTCGCTTAAAAGACCGTTATCGTAGCCTAAATCCGACAAAAACGACTTTATCACACTTTCTGGAAACGGCGGAATATCAAGCCTTTTAACGCGTGATAAAACGGTTGAAAGTAAAGGATACACCGATGTCGTTCCTATCAAAATAAAGGTGTTTTCGGGCGGTTCTTCAAGCGTTTTTAACAGTTTGTTTTGTGCTTGAACGGTCATTTTAGACGCATTTTTTAAACAAAACGCCTTGACGGAAAGTTCAAGCGGTTTTAAATAACTCTTTTCAACGAGTTCGTCGATATCAGAAACTACTATTTTTTGGGTGTCCTTTGGATACCATATAACGTCCGCAAAAGTTTTTAAATCAATGAGTTTACAAGTTCTACAATTTAAACAAGGATCTTCTAATGAACAAGTCAACGCCTTTGCAAAAAACGATAAATAGTCTTCGAGCATAACTTCATCGTCACACGAGATAAGGTACGCGTGCGACAAAGTGCCGTTTATTTTATCGCCTTTGAAAATTTTATAGGCGTTCGTTGTTTTAATAAGAGAAGATACTTCCATTAAAATATAACGTCCTTAAGCGCTTCGATGATTTTTTCGTGAGTTTCTTGTTTCGTGCCAGTCGGGTCTATGGATATAAACCTTTCAGGGCTTTCTTCAACGAGTTTTTTATAGCCTTTATACACCCTTTCGTGAAAGTCAATACCCGAAAGTTCAAGCCTATCGCCTTTATCCGCTCCACCCTTTCTTTCAAAGGCGTCTTTGGGCGAAATGTCTAAAAACACGGTTTTATCGGGCATGCACTTTTTTATTGCGTACGAGTTTATTTTTTCAATAAAATCAATCCCGAGCCCCCTAGCGTAACCTTGATAAGCAAAAGACGAGTCGATATACCTATCAACTACCACAAGTTTGCCGTTGTTTAATGCGGGCAAAATCTTTTCGTCAATTAGTTGCGCTCTTGCAGATGCGTATAACAACGCTTCCGCATAGTCGCTCATCTCAGCGTTTTCAACGTCTAATATAATACCGCGGATTTTTTCGGAAATATTAGTTCCACCCGGTTCTCTTAAAAAGATATAATCAACGCCGTTTTTATCTAAATATTCTCTAAATAGGCTAACGTGAGTGGACTTTCCACTGCCTTCGCAACCTTCAAAAGTTATAAATTTACCTTTCATAAATAAGTCGTGTAATTTTCAATTAAAGTGTATAAAACGGCAAGCATTTCGTAATATAAATCGCCGTTTTCATTCTTGTTGTTTCCTATTGCAACGTAAATATCGTCCGCTACAATGGAAACGTTTCCCTCTTCGTCCGTTTCAGTTCTTGAAAACAAATTAGTGACGTCTTTACCACTCTTTCCTACGAGGGAACTAAGTTTTAACGCGTAAACCCCGTCTACTTCGCTCCCAAAAATAGTTGCTTTGCGCTCGATATCAAGAAGTTCTGGATGCTCGTTGAAACAATCTTCAAGCGCAGTTGCCATAAACCAAATGCCTTTAAGCCTTTCAAGTTCATCGCGCCTGCCCTGTTCTTTTTTCTCTTTAGTTTTAAAGCGGGTGTCGCGCTTTCTGGTGCTGTCGAAATACTCGTTTACCTTTCTCTCGTCAAACTCGCCAAGTTCGTTGCAAAGCCCCTTAGAGATTAAAAAATCTTTTGCTGACGCAACGTACTCGTTTATATCCGCTGCCATGCCAAAGCCGAGATAATCAAGGTATAAGTCTTCGCCAAAAATTACGATGTCATCGTAATTAAGGTCGCCGTAAACCGATCTTAACAGATATTCCTCGGGGTTTTCATCAGAGCCGTATATATAAGTGGTGTCGCCTTTAAGCATCTCGTAAGAGAAACCGCCTTCCGTTGGCTTTTTGGTGAATAAATCTTCAAAAAGCAAGTCGATATCACTACTCATCATAACGTCATCGTCAATTAAGATTTTAAACGTTTGACCGTCACTTGGCTTTTTCGCAACAAAGTTGAACGTTAATAAAAGTATGACGCACACCAACGCGGATACGACTAAAACTTTCCATAAATCGTATTTAAAAAACAGTTTTAGTCTTCGCTTGGTAATTCTATTGACCATATTAACCTAAAACTTCAATAACTTTAATTTGATAACTGCCACCCTTGGGCGCGTTAACGGTGCAAACGTCCCCAGCCTTTTTGCCCATAAGAACTTGACCTAAGGGCGATTCGTTGGAAATTTTACCCTTAGAAAGGTCTGCTTCCGCCGTGCCAACGATGGTGTATTCGTACTCTTCGTTTTCTTCTAAATCGAGATATTTAAATTTAGTGCCAACTTCAATGTAGCCCTTTTTAGCGTGAGAAGATACAACTTCGCCAAATTTAAGCTTGTTTTCAATATCTTGCTTTTCGCCTTCAAGTTTTGCTTGCTCATCCCTAGCCGAAGTATATTCAGCGTTTTCAGATAAGTCGCCTTGTTCTCTAGCAACTTTAATTCTTTGAACTACTTGCGGAATAAGTTCATTTTTAAGTACGTTAAGTCTTGCTTCAAGTTCTTTTTTACCTTCAGCGGTAAGAATAATTTTTTCCATTTTATTATTTTCCTTTATTAAAAGTTTCTATTCTTTTTTTGCGTTAAACGACACGAAACACTCCCATGACTAAGCAAGGGAGTGTATCATTATTTTTAATTTAGTTTTCCGTAACGTCAGTTAGATTTTAATTCTGTAACCAAAGCCACAGTTAACGTCTATCTTATCTTCTAAAGAAATTTCAGCCTTAACGGGATCTTTAACCATGCCGTAACGATACATAAGTTTTTCGATAAGATCGTTTGCCTTTAAGAATTCTTCAGCCGACTTGATTTCGATCATTGCAGGAGTATCAATGAAGTTCTTGTCGAAACCAACGTTGGTAAGACCTTCAGCCTTAGGATCAAGAGCAAGGTAAGCGTAGATAAGTTCTGCTTTCTTATAAATCTTAAGAATCATCTTGTTGTTAAGTTCTTCGGGAACTTTAACGTTTTCTTTCTTGTGATAACTTAATACGTTTGCTCTTAAAAGTCTGTAATATTCTTCAGCGGAGGTTGCAACGTTATCGTTCTTTACAAAGAACGCGAAACCACTCTTTCTAGCTTGTTCGTCACTAATCGGTCTTTGAAGATAAGTTGCACCACTCTTAACGAGATTGTTAACGTTCATAGTTTCTCTAACGAGCGCTAACGCTTCTTCTAAATCTTCCTTAGAATTGATAGCCTTCTTACAAGGAACGATAGCAAACTGAGCGTCTTCAAACTTTTCAACCTTAAAGCCCTTTTCAGCCATTACGGTCGGGTCGATAGCAAGGTAGAGATATACCGTGTCGTCCTTTTGGAACATTTCGGCAACGATTTGCTTTCTTTGAACGCCGAGTTTCTTGTATTGAGGTGCTCTTTCATAACCGAGCATTGCAAATCTAATTTCATCGTAGTAGTACGCAGGGCCGTATTCAATAGGCGCTTCAACCTTTGGCGGTTCAACTACTGTGGGAGCAGGTGCAGGTGCGGGTGCAGGTGCAGGTGCGTATTGCGGTTGAACGTATTGAGGTGCATATTGAGGTGCGTATTGAGGCGCGTATTGAGGAGGAATATATTGCGGTTGAACGTATTGAGGAACTATGTAGTGCGGAACTACGAGTTGAGGAACTACGTATTGAGTAGTGGGTTGAACTACTTCAGCCTTTGGTTCTTCTTTGGGTTGTTCTTCTACTGCAGGTTCTTCAACTACCGGTTCTTCAACTTTTTCTGCTGCTTTGAAAATAGCGTAAAGGTCAAGTTTGTGCTTTTTATTGAGAACACTTTCTTCGTAAGGCTTTTTGCCAGACTTATCGCTTGCCCAACAAACGAAATCAAAACCTTCTTTTACAGGCATTTCAGGGAAAGCAATCGCTCTTTTAAATCTTGCTTTAGTAGTATAGTACAATTCACCGTCCACGAAGAATTTAATCTTTCTCTTTTTCTTTCTCTTAACGATACTGCAAATTAAGATGAAGAGGAAAAGTAAAATTACCGCTGCGGAAAGGAACGCCCATTTAGGACTAAGAACTTCTTCCCACGGCCAAAGGGGGACTAATTTGGTTGCGTAAAACATTTTAAATTTTACTAATAGATTTTTCAAAAATTCTAACATTTTAATTACTCCTTATTATTCTTCGATTGTTTTATTTTTTTTATTTTTACGTTCGCTTTTTCTTTGCTTTACGAACTTTTTATAATCTTTTTTACGTCTGCGCTTTTTAACACCGCGAATCATTTGGAAGATTATTATGAGTAGTACTAGTGCCCCAGCGCCTATTAAAACGTATAAGTGAATAGGTTTGTCGTCTTGCTTGTAACCCTTTGCTACCACCGCAAAATCTAAAGCGTATTCACTTTCAATATCCGTGCCGAAAGTTTGAAGGGTGAAAGTCAAATATCCGTCTTTAACTTCAACTCCATCAACGAACTCAACTTCACCTAAGCCCTTGTATCTTACGAGTTGAATATCCGTTGCGTTTTCTAAACCTAAATCGCTAAGGTTAATCGTTACTTTAACCGGAGCGTTTGGAACTTTATCGCCTTCAACCACAACTCCGCTACTCTTCCATCTCAACGATAGGAAATAAGCAATTCCACTGTCTTCCGCTAAGAGTTTATCGCTCTCATCAAGTGCAAGTTGGGTGTTTTTAATAATTACCGTGTTTATAAACTTGCTAATCTCAACCACGTCGTCTTCCGCGAAGATTTTGCTTTCCGCTTCAAGCTTAACGTTTACACCGTCGCTACTAACGATTGAGTTAACCTTTAACGCAGGCTCGTCTGAACCGATAAACGCAACCCAGTCAGCATAAGCAGATTTGATTTCAACGAGATAGTTAGAAAGTTTAATTTTATTTGCGAATTCGTTACGCTTAGAGTTGACCAAAATTATACCGCCGGTAGTTGGAGCGTAAATAGAAAAGTCTATATACTCGCTAGTTTCTAAGATATAACCGTTGTCAAGCAACCAAACGTGTGCGTTTTTGCAAACTTGCAAAACGTCCGTATGCTTGTTGCGGTAAGTTCTACCGTACTCTTCACTGGTTACGCTTTGCTTTAGAAGTTCCGCCGCCTCTACCGCGTTTGACGTTGCGGTGAGAATTTCGCCGACGTTTGCTTCCGTTAAAATGCCGTTATCTCCTTCGCTGGAAATAAATTCGTTTACACGTGCGTACCCATCGTCAAGCGCTTTAACGTAATCGTCTAAACCCGAACTATCCGCCTTAACCGTGAACGCGGACGGGAAAAGACACGCTATAAACGCAATAACGACGACGAACGAAGTGAAAAATGATCTCTTAATCGCCATATAACACCATAATTTGTCTTTTTATTTTTGTTATTATTATATTAACACATATTTATAAATATATCAATACCTTTTTCCCGATTTTTTACATACTTTTTCACATTTTTTTAAAAAATTTTATAAAAAAACGGATAACCGCCTTATAGGTCGATATCCGTTTTCTGTGTATTTTTTACTATTCCGTTCTAAGTGCGATAACTGGGTCCTTCTTCGCTGCGCTTCTAGCGGGAATTAAGCCTGAAATCAACGTTAAAACTACGCTTAAAATTATCAAGAATATTGCGTTAGATACGGGAAGTACCGCAATTCGCCTAATATTTATTAGCGGATGTAAAATCGCGTTGATTATTTCGCTTAATCCAACCGACGCAAGTATTCCTATAATACCTGCCAGTAAACCGATGATAAAGGTTTCCGCGTTGAAAAGGTGAGAAACGTCTTTCTTCCTACCGCCAAGCGAACGGATAACGCCGATTTCCTTAATTCTTTCAACTACTGAAACGTAAGTTATAATGCCTATCATAACCGTTGAAACGAGAAGTGATACTGACGTGAACGCAATGAGCGCGTAAGATACTATGTCTATCATAGTGTTTACAAGGTCAATGATTAGCGACAACGTGTCGGTATACTCTATATCTTGACGGTCAACCGCTTCAATGGTTACTCCACCAACGGTTATCGCCTCATCGCCGTTCCACTTGTCGAGATAATCGGTAACTTTGTACATATCGTCAAAACTTACCGGATAAATCGAAACTGAATTTACGAGTGAGTTACCGCCGAGCGTCCTAATTACCGTATCTTTAACGTCTTCCGCCGAAACGGTGTTACTACCCATAGCAAACATCGACATCATCGCCGTATTTCCACCGAGCGAAACGTATTGGAAAGAATTTTTATCTTCACCGTTAAACTTGTAACTTAAAGAATAAGTTACGACGCCTACGCTTGCAACTTGTTCCGGAGTTATATAACTTGAAACGTCTAAGTTCTCGTAATAATCTACGATACCGTCCGCCTCAGCACCGTTTACCGATAAAACGTAATCGGTAAAATCTTCCGTGTAATATATGCCCGAAGTCAACGAACCGAACATTATATTTTCGTTTGGCTTTAAAATGCCTACGACTTTAAGTTTTAAAGGCGAAGTAGATTCAGTCTTCCACTCTTCCTTAGCAACCGAATTGTATTTGTACGGCATCATAGGAATTAACGACGGAGTAAACACTTGAGAGTTTGGATACCAGTAAAACTCTTTATCGGTGAGTTCACTATAATCAAAGTATTGCTTGTAGATGTCAGGGTTAAACTTTTCGTATTCGGTAATCTCGCCCTTTTCAATCTTTAAGTCTTCGTCGGCTTTGTAAACTATATTCATAAACTCTTCTTGAGTATAGTAGCCAAGCCTTGCAAGAAGTAAATCGGACAACTGCTCGTCTTTGTTGATAACGAGCATAACTTCATCCTTTTCTTTTGCGATATCACCGTAGACGGTGTACTGCGAAGAAATGTATTCGGGATTGTTCGGCGCTTGTTTCATATTTGGAATAAACATTGAAACGTACTGAGCGTAATCCTTAAACGATGACTGCTTTAACACTTCCGTGTAAAGAGCGGTGAGAGCGGTTATTGACATCTCGGTGTCTTCCGTCTTACCCTCTTCTCTAACCTTAGTGTAGATATTATTGTGAACGTCTAACCCGTAGCCGTAATTCATAGCGGCGTAATACTCTTCGGGCATTTCTTTGACGTAATTTATATAATCTTCCGTTAAATCGTTTTTGATAAGCAAACTGTCAGCCTTGTCGCCCATCTTGATGAAGTACTCAACCATCGAGTCAACGCCTACTTTGTTTGCCTTTTTGATAACTTCCGCCTTTTGATTAGCGTCCATCATACCGGTGAGCGCTTCCAAATCGTAGGTCTGCTCGGTTATCGTTATGGGATTGCCTGACAACATATCGTCTTGCATTGACGCAACGTAGCCTTTAATTCCCGCCGAGAACGCAAGGACGAGCGCAATGCCTATAATGCCGATAGAACCAGCAAAACCAACCATCGTAGTTCTACCCTTTTTAGAAATCAAGTTTCTAGCGGATAACCTAAACGCCGTTAAAAAAGACATCTTTGCCCTTTCTTTCTTAACCTTTTTAGCAGGCTTTCCAGTACTTTCAGTTTGAAGTTTTAAAAGTTCTTCTTCCCTTTCACGCTCTTCTTGCGCAAGTTGTTTGCACTCTTCGACTTCTTCTTCGCTAGAATACGGCATAGTGTCTTCAATAAGTTCACCGTCAAGCATTCTAACAATTCTCGTAGAGTACTTTTCAGCAATTTCAGGGTTGTGCGTTACCATAATTACCAAGCGCTCTTTGGAAATCTCTTTGATAAGGTCCATTATTTGAACGCTAGTTACGGTGTCGAGCGCACCGGTCGGCTCGTCGGCAAGTAAAATTTCAGGATTGTTGACGAGCGCGCGTGCAATCGCTACCCTTTGGCATTGACCGCCCGAGAGTTGATTAGGCCTTTTTTTGTACTGACCTTTAAGCCCTACTCTGTCGAGCGCTTCCTTTGCACGCTTTACCCTTTCTTCCTTGCTAATACCTGCAATGGTTAACGCGAGTTCAACGTTTCCTAGTATCGTTTGGTGTGGAATTAAATTGTAACTTTGGAAAATGAAACCTACTCTATGGTTACGATAAACGTCCCAGTCCCTATCTTTATAGAGTTTGGTGCTTTTGCCGTTGATAACTAAATCGCCAGACGTATATCTATCAAGACCGCCAACGATGTTAAGCAACGTCGTTTTACCGCAACCCGATGGGCCGAGTATTGAAACGAATTCGCTTTTCCTAAAATTTATCGACACGCCCTTTAACGCGTGCACCGTTTCACTTGCTACGTGATAATCTTTCGTTACGTTTTTTAATGCAAGCATAACTTTACCTCTAATTATATTATTTTGTAGATAAATAATATATTAGCATAGGCTAATTGTCAACACCTGTTCAATAATTTTTTTTATTTTTTTACTAATTTTCACATTAAAAGCGTTCCTTCGCTAGTTTCGATAACTTTAAAAATATCAACTTCCTTTCCAGTCTTTGCATCGATATAAATATAATAGTACGCGCCGTCGCTCGTTCCGTAGAACTCGTAGGCTAAAATTTCCTTATTTTCGCCCTTTGGAATAATCGCTAAACGAGACGCTTCAACTTCTATCTCTCCTTCGACCTTTTCTCTCGCTTGAGTTAAAGATATAGTCGCATTTTCCTTTGCCCTTTCGGTGTGATTGTAGATATACGAAGAGGCTTCTAAGCCTGAAACTATCCCCCTTTCCCTACAAACGTTGACCTTTATTAAATCGGGATAACAAATAACGCCACCAACTACCGACGCGTAGTTTATAGTAACGACGTTTCCACCGCTAGTCGTCCACACCGCTTTTAAATCGGTGTAACCTATCTTGTTTAAAAACTTTTCGGCTATTTCCCTACTCGTTGCAAGGTCGATTTTATCGTCGTTACACTCTTTAAAGTAGTTAAACTCTATAAGTTTTCCACCCTTTTTAGAAATTTGTGCGGAAATTTGAACGCCGTCAGCGTCAGTTCCTTCTAAGTTATACGTTTCGATAACTTCGCCCGTGCTTTCGCCAACGAGTTCAACGTTTTTAATTCCGTACGCGGAAAAATACTTTTTGAAAGTTTCTTCCGCTTGCATTTTACTTATCTCGCTTTCGCCGTCAAGCGCCTTTGCGGTTTTGCTTTCAGTTCCGTCTGAAAACGCTCCGTCGTAAATCATATGCGGATATTCGGTTGCAAGCATTTCTAAATCTTTAAACTTTGAAATGATAACGTCGCCGTCCTTTCCTTCAAGCAAACTCTTAAAATCGTAACCAGCGTCCATATTGATTGCAAGCTCCGTTAAGTTAAGTTTTAAAGTTGCATTAATCTCTTGCATGCTTTTAAGCGTTTTTATATCGCCACTAGAAAGCGTTTCGCCGTCTATTAGTTTTTCGCTTAAATACTTGCTAAAATCACCCACTTGGTTTATAAACTTAACAGTGTAATACTTGTCTTCATCTTTTAACGCGAGCCTATTTAAACTCTCGGTTGCAAGGCTTGATTGAACCCTTATATCGCCGAGAAGTTTTTGGCGCTTTTCATCATCTTTTGAAACGACTACTTTAGATAAATTAACGTCCATACCGTCAACGTAACTTACAAGTTCGTAAAAACCTTGTTCTTCGGTGACGGAAGTGGTCATATACTCGTCAATCGGCGTAAAAACGCTAAACGCGAGCATCGTTCCTAACATTAAAGTGGTTGCACCTAAGATAACGGCTGTAAAAATTGCGCCTTTCGTCCAAGCCCTTTTCTTTTTTTCGCCAGCGCCTTCGCGTTGCCTACGCTCGTTATCCGCCGTTTCCTGCCTTATAAGGCGGTTTTCAGCGTTTTGTTCTCTTATTTTCTCATTTTCAAAGTGATTTTTATCTTCCATAATTCCCCCTTAAAGCGCAAACACGTGGTTACCTATCGTAACTACCGTTTTTCTAGAATATATCCAACTGCTAGTTGCAACTTTCGGGTTGTAATAATATAGGCAACCATAAGTTGGGTCCCAGCCGTTCATAGCGTCTTTCGCGGCGTTTATAGCCGTTTGGTTTGGCGAGAGATTTATTTGGCCGTCGTTAACGCACGTAAAGGCGTAAGGTTGATAGATAACGCCTGAAATAGTGTTTGGAAAAGACGAACTCTTAACCCTATTTAATACGACTGCGCCCACCGCTACTTGACCTTGATAGGTCTCCCCTCGAGCTTCGGCGTAAATTAGCCGAGCGAGAAGTTTTACGTCTGAACTAGTATACCCAGACGTAGACGAAGAACTGCTTCCGCCCGATAACATGCTACTCGTTATCCCCATTGCTTTTAGCGTTTGGTTACCGACTATTCCGTCAACGGTAAGTCCGTTTCTACGCTGAAAAAGCCTTACGGCAGACTTGGTTTTCGAGCCGTAAATACCGTCGACCGAGCCCGTGTAGTAACCCCAGTTTTTGAGTTTTTGCTGTACGAGTTTTACGTCGCTTTTAGAACTCTTTGCGCTAACTATCGCCGTTTCTACCGCCTGTTCGTTTGAGTGGTAGACGTTAACTGCCAAAGTTCCACCTATCACTATAAAAGATAGTGCGAGCATTAAATATAGTTTAAGTTTTCCTTTCATAATTACCCCCTTATGTATTCTTCTTTTTGAAATTATTTATTATTTCGTAGATTTTAGACTTATACTTTACGTTATTGCTAGCGGTAAAGCACAAGGGCGGATACACAACGCACCACCAGTTGTCGCCCTTTGCCTCACCGAGTTCTACGATTATCGCATCGTAAACGCCTTCTTCTAGCGTAAACTCTCCGTAAACCCTCGTAGGAAAATGCTCTTTTCTTACCACAACCCTACTTTCATAACTAAAACCGTTAGACTTTAAAACGCCGTCTGCAATTTTTTCGAGTTCGTCACTTTTATCTTCTATTAAAGATATCGCTTGCTCTTTCGTTTCTATTTCCGCTATAAAAGGCGTAAGGTAGTCGACCATTGCGCTTTTAACTCGGTATTTAACGTTTTGATCGCTAACTTCGTTCGAGTTTGCGCGGATATGGATGCGAAGATATTCTACGTCGTTTGGGCTATTCGCGGTGCCGACGATAACCGTCAAGGAAATTATTGCCAAAATAAGTAAAGTTATTCCAAATTTTTTCATTAAAAAAACCCCCGAGAGTGATAAGTTGATTATTACCACTTTCAAGGGGTTTTATTCAGTTGTTTTTCGGCTATGGCATAATTTATGACTGATTTAGAGTCGCATCAAATATTGCGTAAGACAAGGCAAAGCCCGAAGTCAATACTTTTTCACAGTATTACGTTGCATTTCAGGCGTAATATTATCAGTCATACGTTACGACAGATCCTCATCTTAATGGTTGGGCGGATAGTATCCAAACATCTTACCGAAAACGCCGATTGCGTCGGGGTTATAAAAACTTAACACGTCAACTTTATTTCCGTATTTTTTATTAAGTTTATCCTTTGCCCAAAGCGCCATGTGATAGTCTTCGTACATAGCAAAGCAAGTAGCCCCGCTACCCGTCATTCCAAAAACGGTTGGCGAAAGCGATTTTAAAGCGTTGAGATTTTCTTCAATCTCTTTATTTAACTCAGTTGCAGGAAGATATAAATGGTTTCCACCGTGCTTTGCAATTAAAGATAAGTCGCCGTTTTGAATACCTTCGATAACCCTGTCGTTATCGATATCAGGCTGTGAGTTGTACCCTTTGTCGTAAAGGGCGAAACACTCTTTCGTGGAAACGCCACTTTTTGCGTATATTACCACGAAATAATATTTATGTTCCGTTTTTAAGTGCGTTACTTTATCCCCACGGCCTTGAAGTCTAGCAAAGCCACAGTCTAATAAAAATCCCGAATCGCTACCAAGCGCATCGGAAAGCGGTTTTAAATCGCCGTTTATCTTATAGAGTTTTTTCATCGCACCCAAAACCCCTGCAATATCCGCCGACGAACCGCCAAGTCCGCCACCCGTTGGGATATTTACTTTAACCGTCACGTTAACGCCAGTCGTATTAAAGGTGTCTTTAAACAGTTTAGCCGCCTTATAGGCGTTCGTTTCCTCTTGAAACTTAGGCGTAACGGCGTAAGGACCAACGAAGGTTACGAGTATTTTATCGTCCTTTCGCTTTGATACCGTAACAACGTCGAATTTATCAACCGACATAACGATACTGTCAAGTTCGTGATATCCGTCTTTTACGCCCGTAATTTTTAGCGAGATATTAAGTTTTCCAAAACACTTTTGTTTTACCATTTTTTACCTTTGTGAGTTAGATTTCTCTATAAATTACAATTCTTTCTTCCCCAGTTAACGGGAACTGTAAATCAGAGTTAGTTTTTAATACTTCTTCTTCCTTAATGCCGAGCGCCTTAGCAACGTCCCAAAGCGTATCACCTGCGTTTGGAATAAACACGCTTATCGCGGAAGTTGACTTCTTGCGCTCGCCACCACTTTCAAGCGATACCGCAAAGTTTTGAGTTTTTAAGTCGTACTTTTCAACCGCAACTACGATATTTAATTCAACGTTTAAACCGTTTCCGTCAATACTTGCGTTAAACTTTGAAACTTCACTTCTTAAAAGCGAAACTAAGTTACAGTCGCAGTCAATCGCTATATCAAATGGAACAAGCGCCGTTTCAACAGAGTACGCGCCGTCGCTATTTGCAAGCACGCCAACGCGAGCAATGCCTTTTACCACGCCTTTACCGCGTTCACACTCAACTACGCTCTCTTCTATTTTAGCAAATAAAGGCGCTACTAGTAAAGTACTTTTTTCAAATTTTACAACTCCGCTCGTTGCAATCGTTTTTTCAAACGCGCACTCACCTAAACTCTTGCGTAGAGAAACTGGCGTTTTTTCAACGGATATATGATAATCTTCGGAATACGCGTCTTGAATATAGGTTAACGGCTCGTTCTCGTAAACGCACGTGCGCGCGCAAATCTTTAATGATACTTGAACGGAACTTTTTCCCTTTGCTAAGTCTACTATCACTTTTAAGTTGGAATCAACTAGCCCTACCTTTGCAGTCGCTATGGAATCGGGCATAACCGACTTTAACTCTTGCTCGAAATTAAATGGAATTTCTCGGCATATAAACTCGGATTTGCCGTCGTCAAGTAAAACCACGCCTTTAACTTCAACTTCGCCTTCAATTGACACCGAGCCTATTCCGCTTGAAACGGATTTTACACACACGCTCTCATCGTGCCAAATTACGTCGTTTACGGAATAATCAAGAGAAAATTCGTCTTCTACATCGAAGTTTTTACTTTCGCAAGCGGTTAAGTTAACACTTTCAACTTGGCATTTTTTAACGTTTAGTTCTGGCGCATCCTTTAAATATTCCACGCTCTTTCTCTTAAACGCCGTTCCGCTAAGCACTATCATTGCGCTTACCGTTGGAATACCGTTATTAACGCTCACTTTGACGTTTTCAACTAGTATTTCACCAGTGAATAGGTCTCCGTTTGCAATTTCTTTTAACTCTTGCTTGTATGAAAACTCAACTCCCGCTTCACACTTTTTAAGCCCGCCACTATAAAGCATTGAGTAAAATACCGCCTTTCCGTTATAGCGAATTTCTCCGTCTAAACACTCAACACCACCAAGCACACCACGAGCGGAAGTGAAAATTATTGAAGAAACTTCTTCTTCAGTTATCGAAAGTTTACACTCAACCGCGTTTTTAACGCTAACGCTCACGGCGTTTAATATATCCGATTTTTTAATTTCAGGTGTTATCGTCATATTATCCCCCTTTAACTATTAACGCTATACTTTATTCACGGCAGAGTGATTTTATTACACAAAAAAACGCGAGGAGCAAAGCTTTCCCGCGTTTTATCTCTCTTTAATTTTTACAAGCCCGCACATATACTCGGAATACGAAAACGAAGTTTTTACGTTATTTAATTCGTTTGGCTCAACTTTGAATAGCGCTGGATAAACGTTCGTTATCGTTCCAGTGTAGGATACGAACTTGTTTCTTCCAAGGTTAACCTTAATTTCAAGGTCTTTTCCTAAAAAACTTTTAATCTTTTCTTTGGTTTCAGATAAAGTTCCAACTCTTTTAATCATACGTAAAGTTTTGACAAAAGAGTAAAATTTTATTCTTCTTCGTCGTCTTCCTCTTCTTCCTCTTCTTCGTCGCCTAAGAAATCTTCTTCGTTAACGGCAACGTAATCAAAGTCATCATCGTCAGAAACGCTCTTTACCTTTTCGTTGGTGTAAGGATCGATATCGTCGTCTTCTTCAAAATCGTCATCCATCATCTCTTCTTCTTCAATTTGAGAAAGCGATACCATTTCCTCTTCATCGTCACTCTTGCTTGCGATAACTTCCTTTTCATCATCGTCTAAGAATCTGCGCCAGTCGTCACCGTCGTCAAGTTCGTCTTTTTCCTTATTATACTCGGACTGTTCACGGCATTGTTCGCACATTTCTTCGCCTTCGTCGATGTATCTGTGCTTACATATCGGGCATAAAACTTGATCCTTAACGTCTCCGTCTACCGAGAACATAAGTTGAGGACCTATTTTAAGTTCCGCCTTGCAAACGTCACAATACTCTTCTCCTTCTAAAATATAATTAAGTTCACATCTAGGGCATAAAACGTATTTTGCCATACAATACTCCTTAAAGTAAAATAAATAAAATTTATTATCGTTTTATATTGTAATCACTATAAGGCGTTTTGTAAACTCTTTTTTGCAAAATTTTTTAATTTTTTTTATTTTATGCACCTTCAAGTAGCATTTTGTCGGCAATAAGTGCTATAAACTCGCCGTTAGTCGGCTTATCGCTTGATGAATATGCACGTATTCCAAGAAGCGTGTTTATAGTGTCGATGCGACCTCTGTTGCACGCAACTTCTATAGCATGACGGATAGCCCTTTCTACTTTACTTGCCGTCGTGTTGAACTTTTCCCCTATTTTTGGATAAAGTTGCTTTGTTATATTGTTTATAATCTCAGGGTTTTCAACCGCCATTTTTACCCCTTCGCGAAGATAGTAATACCCCTTGATGTGCGGTGGAATTCCAACGGATATAAAAATCTTGCTTATCTTTTCATCAAGCGTGCTCTTTCTCTTTTCAATTCCGCTAAAATCTTCCTTTATAATAGACTTTCCAGACAGTTCAATAAGTCTATTTTTAATAATCTCGCTCTTGAAAGGCTTTGCTATGTAATAAACCGCACCGGACGATAACGCTCTCGTTATAATACTTTCGCTAGTAAAGGAACTCACCACCAAAACTTTGCACTCTAAATTTTCTTCGGCTAACTTTTCCATTACCCCAAATCCGTCAACGTTTTTAAGCACTATTCCTAAAACGACGAAATTAGGCTCTCTTTCCTTTATAATTTTAAGCCCAATTTCCCCGTCCGTTGAAACGCCGATAACTTCAAAATCGGGCGTGTCTTCTATAACGCTTTTTAAGGTTTCTATCGCCTTGTCGCTGTCTTGCAAAATAACAACTCTGTTTTTCGCCATAATTTATCTCCTTAACTGTGATAAATATATTGTAACACTTTTTTTGTTCAAAATAAAGTATTTTCAAACGATTTTAATGTTTTAATTTGTATGAAATTGTCGATATATGGCAAAACTGTCCTATTTATCGGGTTTTTTGCAAAAAACAAAAACGCATATAAAATGCGTTTTTGTCTATTTTTATTTTGTTTTGTCAATTAAACGTCTGCTACTATAACCGCTTCGTTTGCGTAAATTGCAGATTTGGTAAGTTCGTTATAGTCCGTAGCGTCTTTAATTATTTCAGTAACTTTTTTATCGTACGTTATCTCAATTACCGTATCCATTTCTTGGCGATTTTCAAACGGAACGGAAATAGCAAGCAAGCCGTTTTTCTTAGTTACGGTAATGGGAGCGCCAGTTAAACATTTTACTTTGGGGTTGCAAACGTCGGGAACGTACACCTCGTCACTCTGCCAGTCGAAAACGTGGAAATATAGTTTATTGTCTTTATTTGCAGTTCCACCCCAGTCGTCAACCTTGATAGGACCTCCGCGAGTGCCGTAAATAGATTCACCGTACTTTTCAAGCCAAGCGCCGATTTCTTTGAGCCTTTTTATTTCATTTTCCTCAAACGAACCGTCAAATTTGGGGGCAACGTTTAAAAGAAGATTACCGCCGTTACATACGACTTTTGCAAGAAGTTGAATACAGTTTCTAAGCGAACGGATAGGCGCACCTGGGCGATAACTCCAACCGTTAGTCATAGTATCGCAAGTTTCCCAAGCCTTTTCAGTATTGTATTCACCTATCTTTTTCTCAGGAGCGAAATAGTCGCCGTAGGTTTTATCGCCGATGCGGTCGTTACAAATAATGCCAGGCTGATTAGTTCTAATCATTTTGTCAAGTTTTTCCATATCCCAGAAATCTTTAACTTGTGGATTAGTCTTAAAGTCGGCAGGCCTACCAAACTTGTGCATGTGAATACCGTGACCAAGCCAGAAATCTTCACCACCGTCGTACCACAAAAGGTCAACTCTTCCATAGTTGGTGGTAAGTTCTTCAAGTTGTTTATGCGCTTGTTCTCTTAGTTCGTTAGCGCTTCTTTTGTACATTTGCGGGAAGAAAAAGCCTGGAAATCTCCAGTCAAGCGGAGAGTAATATAATCCAGTTAAAAGCCCTGCTTTGTGGCAAGCGTCCGTATATTCTTTAACAAAGTCACGCTTTGCTGGGCAGTTTAAAGAAGTGTGATTATCCTTGCACGCCTTGCTATCCCAAAGGGAAAACCCGTCGTGATGCTTAGTTATCATAACCATATATTTCATACCGGCAGATTTAGCAAGGTCAACCCACTCTTCAGCGTTAAACTTATCGCCTTTAAAATCGTTAGCCCTTTCGGCGTACTCGTCAATATCGATAGGTTTACAGTACATTGACCACTCGCCTATATCACCCTTAGAGTATAAACCCCAGTGAATAAACATACCAAACTTTTGGTCTTGCCAATTCTTTATATTCTGTTGATTATCATTTATAGTTTTAGGCATAATTTTACTCCTTTTCTTACGACTTTTTAACCTTAAAGGTATTTTACCATACGCAATTTTGACTTTCAACCTTTTTCCCAAAAAAGTCAAAACTAATTACAAAACTAGTCAATCGATTTCTTTTTTAAACACAAAAAAACGACTGCAAAAATGCAATCGTTTTTTGAATAATTTTGAAATTATCTCTTTGAGAATTGAGGAGCACGACGAGCCTTTTTAAGACCGTATTTCTTTCTTTCCTTCATTCTCGGATCTCTCGTTAAGAAACCTGCTTTTTTAAGTGCTGCACGAAGTTCGGGTTCGCTAACGATAAGTGCTCTTGCGATACCGTGACGGATAGCACCTGCTTGACCAGTGAAACCACCGCCAACTACGTTAACGAAAATATCGTACTTAGTTAAAGTGTCGGTTAAAACGAGGGGTTGTTTAATAATAAGTTTAACTGTTTCGAGATCACAGTAATCATCGATACTTCTCTTGTTGATAACGATGTTACCCGTGCCACCCGGAATAAGTCTAACTCTTGCAATTGCTTTCTTTCTTCTACCAGTTCCCCAGAATTGAAGTTTCTTTTTGCTTGCTACTTTAGCCATGATTTACCTCCTTACTTACCGAGCTTTAATTCAACAGGCATTTGTGCTTGTTGATTGTGCTCTGCACCTTTGTATACTCTAAGTTTAGTGAGCATCTTTCTGCCAAGACTGTTCTTGGGAAGCATACCCTTAACTGCTTCGTATACTGCAAGGTCGGACTTTTCAGCCATCATCTTG
>JAZSOI010000003.1:0-13465 GCA_045536835.1 Christensenellaceae bacterium | reverse complement strand
ATCTTTAAAGATATAGTCCGTTTCCGCAAGATAGAAAGCCGTTTCAGACGCAAATAAATCTATTTCGTAATACTTATAAGTGTTGCCAGTTTCTCTATTTAAACAATGCGCTGGGATACACCAAGTGATTTCATCACAAATTGCCGAGATAACGTCTTCAAGCGGTTCGAGATACTTGTCGTCAGTAAGGGCTAAAACTTGAAGTAACATCAAACGCTTTCTGCGAATAAAATATTCGTTTTGATATAAAACCCTATCGCCGTTTATGTGAAAAAGTTTAAACTTTGAAAACGGAAGAGCCAAAATAGGCTTGTTTTCAAAATCTTCTTCGTAAATTTTTCTTAACTTTTCTAAATATTCTTTCCCTTGCTTGGTGTTAGCCTTTTTAAGTAGGTTTTCGTAAGAATATAAATACATATCGTTTCTCCTTAAGGTTGTTTACCGATGTAAGCAAGAATACCGCCGTCAACGTATAAAATATGGCCGTTAACAAAGTTGGAAGCGCTAGACGCTAAGAATACTGCAGGCCCGCCTAAATCTTCAGGATTACCCCAGCGTTCTGCAGGGGTTTTTGCAATAATGAACTTGTCAAACGGATGACGAGAACCGTCAGGTTGAATTTCTCTTAAAGGTGCGGTTTGTGGAGTTGCAATATAGCCAGGTCCTATGCCGTTGCATTGAATATTGTATTTACCGTATTCGCTCGCAATGTTTCTAGTAAGCATTTTAAGACCGCCCTTTGCAGCAGCGTAAGCTGATACCGTTTCACGGCCGAGTTCGCTCATCATCGAGCAAATGTTAATAATTTTACCGCCACCCTTTTTAATCATTGCAGGGATAACTGCTTTGGATACGATGAAAGGAGCGTTTAAGTCAACGTCGATAACTTGTCTAAATTCATGCGCGCTCATTTCGCACATAGGAATACGCTTAATGATACCTGCGTTATTAACTAAAATATCGATAACACCAACTTCCTTTTCAATTTTAGTGATTGACGCTTGAACTGCTTCTTCATCAGTTACGTCAAAAACGTAGCCGTGCGCCTTGATACCTTCCGCTTCGTAGGAAGCCAAGCCCTTATCAACGAACTCTTGCTTGATATCGTTAAACACGATAGTTGCACCTGCGTTTGCAAAAGCCTTTGCAATTGCAAAACCGATTCCGTAACTTGCGCCAGTAACGAGCGCTACTTTGCCTTTTAAACTAAACATAATATTCTCCTTATTTTAAATTGAATTTTTAATTGCTTTAATATAAATATCCCAGTCGGTTTCGCTTAAGCAATGCCCACCACTCCTAATGAAAAACCCCAGTTCTCCGTCAACAAAAATATCGTTCTCAATGGGCATTCGGTCGGCGCAAATTAATCCGTGCTTGCCGTAAAGTTTCCATATTTTAGAACTTTCATAGCAACACAAAAACTGATTGTCGTTATCCGCCCAAGTATCTTCTATCGCACCGCCAATATAAACGTTTCGAGGCGCTATTAGCGATAATAAATAATGTTGGTCGAACGGGAGTTTATCCTCGTTGCCTGCGTACTTGTAATAATTTTTGCAAAACCATTGTGGAAAGGTTTTTATTATTTGCTCTAACTGTTCAGACCACTCGTAACGAGCGCGCGATAGCGATGCACCCGAACAACCAGAATCGTTAGCGCACACGAATGAAAATCTTTCATCAAACGCGCCTGCAACTAACGCCGTTTTTCCAAGCCTTGAGTGACCTATTATTCCTATTTTATCTTTGTCCGCTTCGGAGCGCGACCGCAAATAGTCCATCATCTGCATCGCCATATACGCCCAAATAACTATTTTACCAAAATCGCTATCATTTCTCGTTTCGTTTGTAAATAAAGCGGAAAGTCCGTTTGAAAAATCGTCGTTATCATCAGTAACGTCTTTATAACAAACGGAAAAAACGCCAAAACCATTATCTATGATTTTATCAATCGGCAAGTACTTATCAGGTACGTTTGGGCGAAAGTTTAAAAAGATAAAAAACGGCAAGTCTTTTTTTCCTATAGGATAAATCAAGTTGGTTTTTACCGAGTGCGATTTACCGTTCCTTTCAAACGTAAATGTAATTTCTTCCCACTTTGCCTTGTTTGAAAACGTTTCTTCGTTTATATGTGCTGAAACTTTTGGCGTAAGATGTGGCGGAAAATATCCGTATTCTTCCTTTAAAAGTATATCTTTTAAATATGGCTTTGCCTTTTCCCAACCCTTTAAAGATTTCTCACCACACAAAAACAAATCGGGCAATTCACGCTTTAAAAGTTCTTTTTCTATCATAAAAGTTCAGAAGTTTTGATGTGATCCATATCGGTAAACTCTTGGTTTTCACCGCACATAGCCCAAATGAACGAATAATTTCTAGTACCAACACCAGAGTGAATAGACCAAGACGGAGAAATTACCGCTTCTTCGTTTTTCATAACGATGTGTCTTGTTTCCTTGGGTTCGCCCATCATGTGGAACACGACGTCGTTCTCGCCCATATCGAGATAGAGATAAACTTCCATTCTTCTATCGTGAGTATGGCAAGGCATAGTGTTCCAGTTAGAGCCTTCTTCTAAGTTGGTAAGACCCATAGAAAGTTGACAACTCTTCATAACTTCTGGATGAATATATTGATTGATTACGCGCTTATTGCACTCGGAAACCGACCCACAGGGTACTTTTTTGGCTTTCGTGATGTCAATTTTAACGGTTGGGTATTGAGTGTGCGCAGGGCAAGAACTAACGTAGAACTTAGCGGGATCGCTTTCGTCAACGCTTCTAAAAGCAATTTCCTTGTTACCCATACCGATATAAATACCGTCACGCGGGTTCATTTCGTATTCAACGCCGTCAACGGTGATAACGCCTTTACCACCGATGTTGATACAGCCCATTTCACGTCTTTGTAAGAAGTAATCTGCAGCAAGTTCCTTTCCCGCTTCAAGTTTTAACACTTGGCGAACTGGCATAAGACCTGCCGTTATAATACGGTCGATGTGGCTATAAACCATTCTTACGTTATCCTTCGTGAAAAGATTTGCAATGTGAAATTCTTCACGAAGTCTTTCAGTCGTGTAGTGCTTTACGTCTTTTGCATTTGATGCTTGTCTAACTTCCATTTTACTTAAATCCTCCTTAATATAACGTCCGTAAACTTCGATTTGCGTGAGTGCCGCAAACCCGAGAATTTCGGTTACTTGTTTGAAATTATATAATTTTATAGTTTTAGTAACTTTTCTATCAAAAGTTAACTCTATTCCGTTTGAGTTTTCGGGGTTCAAATCACTGCCATCAAGAGTAAATTCCCCTTTTACAACTTCTCCGTCACTAAATTCGATGTCGATGTTTTTCCAGTACGAATCGTGCGGAATTCCCTTGTGGTCGTGCTTGAAATCGGCGCGAAGATAAAACTTTAATTTGTCAACTTCAACGTCTTTTCCAAAATCGATTAAATACTCAAGGTCGTTTCTTGCACCGCCCGCCCACGAGTGATAGGGATAGTTGCCGTGGCCTTGATTGTTTATCTCTCCGTCTATTGCGTTCCTTTCGTAAAAACACGGCTCGTCGCGAGTAACGAAGTTTGCGCTTGCGTGCGGATAACCACCTGTTCCCTTTCTTAAATCGTGAGAGTTGAGTGAGATTATTCGAGTGTTATAAAAATCATCGTCTAATTCCCACGCCTTAAACAAGTGCTTTTCCCCTTTAAACGTTTCGGGCGGATAAGCCATTTTAAGTTCGCGCTCCGTCGGTATCGTAAAGGTGAAACTCTTGTTTGGAAGATACAAAAAACTCTCTTTGAGTAACGGCGACAACTGAACTGCAACGCAGTTCACCCCGTCTAGTCCCAACTGAATAGTATCCCCAGCCTCTAAAAGCCCTAAATACTCAGCACTTACGGAAAAGCCTTTTGCGGATAGTTTAAGTTCACCGCTTTTACTATAAAGCTTAAAAAATATCATTATAGACCTCTCCTCTTATCATATCATATTCGTAGTTATATTTTAACATAAATATTTGCAAGTTTATTGCAAAATGTAATAATTTTATTGCAAATCTCACTTTTTGTAGTATAATACTTGTATGAAATGTTATTTTGACTCCTGTTCGCAGGCTATTGAACACACTTTACAAAGTAAAACTTTCGGGCTTTACTATTCTGAAAAGGCCAGAAACAATCAAGAAATTCACGTTCACGATTGTTCTGAAATTTTTTTATGTTTAAGTGACGGAAATCACTTTTTGATAGACGGAAAAATTTACCTTGCCAACAAAAACGACTTATTCGTAATAAGCCACTTGCAAGCGCACAAAGTTGCGCCTAAAAACTTTGACAATTTCGTAAGATATTCTTTCCACGTTTCCCCAAGTTTTATAACTAGGCACTCAACGGACGGGGTTAATTTATCGTCTTGTTTTTACCGCGACGATAAACTTGATAAAATTACGATTAGTGAGAGTGAAAAGGATAGTTTAATCAGTCTTTTTGATAAACTTGAACTAACTCGCGACTTCGGTGACGAAGTTTACAAAAACCTAACCGCAATAGAAATACTGCTTTTCGTAAACGAACTTATAAACGCTCACGGAACGCTACCTAGCGTGAAAAGTAGCCACCCAAGTTTAGATAGGGCGATTGATTTTATCAATGAAAACTACGATAAAAACATCAATTTGGCAATTATTGCACAAAACTCTTACGTGTCGGTTAATCAACTTTGCGCGCTATTTCAAACCCACTTATCAACCACGGTTATAAAGTATTTAACGAGCAAAAGAATAACCAAGGCAAAGACGTTACTGCTCAGCGGAAAGTCGGTAACTGAAACTGCATTTTCTTGCGGTTTTAACGATTACGCTAATTTTATAAGGACGTTCAAAAATGCCGTTGGCATATCCCCCGGCAAATACGCAAAAAAAGAAGGCTAAAATAATTTTATCTTATTTAACCGCCTTATTGCATCATTTTTTAAGTTTTATTTACCTATCTTGCAGGGCTTATTGACTAAATGATTTTATAGACCGCTGGTTGATTTTTCTCCACTCAACCAACGGTTTGTTGTTTTTTTAACTAAAACGACTTATACTATAATCAAAGGATAAAGTATGAATCAAATTAAAATCGGCAAGTTTATTGCAACTAAAAGAAAAGAAAACAATTTAACTCAAATGCAGTTGGCTGAAAAGTTGAACGTTACTGACAGAGCGGTTTCTAAATGGGAGACTGGAAAGGCTATGCCCGACTCGTCTATAATGCTTGAACTTTGCAGCGCATTAAAAATTACCGTTAACGATTTATTAAGTGGAGAGATAATTCAAATGGAAAATTACAATAAAGAACTAGAAAATAAACTCTTAGAACTCGTAAAAGAAAAGGAAAACAAGGATAAACATTTATTAACCCTTGAATGGGTTATCGGGATATTATCGGTGCTCGTTTTATTTATCCCCCTTTACATCGGTTTATATCTGCCTATTGAAAAGGAGTGGATAAAAGCCGTTATATGTTTATCTGGTCTTATTCCGTGTTTAGTTGGTATATTTTTTGCAATGAAGATAGAACAAGTTGCGGGATATTACGAATGTAAATGCTGTGGAAATAGATACGTTCCCACGTTCAAAGCGATTAATTTTTCATTGCACTTTGGCAGAACTAGATATTTAAAATGCCCAAAATGCGGTAGACGTTCTTGGCAAAACAAGGTTATATCGAAAGAAGAATAATCAAAAAAGCCTACGAAATCGTACGCTTTTATTTATGGTTTTATATAATGATGTTCTATATTTTAAAACGAACTAAATTAAAATCACTAGTTACGAGTATATCGAGGCTCGCGAAGTGTTTTGGATGAGATAGACCTTGTTGGTCATCGAAGTCAAAACACGAAGCAGTAAACGAAGATAGACGAAGTAAATAGGGAAACAAAAAAAGTGTACATAGTCGCTCTTCCCATAGGGATTTTTTAACAACAATTTAAAAGACTAACGAATATTTTTTCGTTAGTCTTTTTTTTGCTCTGTAAAAACACACAACTTTGCTTGCGAAGTATAGTGTGCTATACTTTTATTGTGGACTAAAAATCCCCAAAAGAAAATAGTTATCGGCTGTTTTTATATTATATCTATAGGCCCACCATTCGTCTGGTTTGGATTAAATATTCCATTAAATAGCTCTCGTATTTCAATAGATGATACCGACAGCACTCTACTATTCGCCAATCTCATATTTATACCAATTATCTCTCCGTTTTGATTATAAATAGCTTCTCCTCTTGTGAAACTAGACAATCCTGCCTCATGATATAACACATAAGAACGATTTCCAACAAGTGTTGATGAGTCCATATTATAATATTTTGTTTCTTTAATACGACTAGTAAACGGAGAGCCAAACAAAGATATGGCGTAATCACCTTTATATGCGTATGAGTCATATATTTTAGCAATTGGATAAGACATAGTAGAAGAAAACATTCCTATACCTATTAAAGCATTCTCGTGATATTGTATGCCTGAGATAGAATATTTTGCTCCCTTATGGTCAATTATATACCATTCCTCATAAGAATAATTTGTAGCTACTTTATCGAAGATAGTTTTATCCGTCAAAAAATAGTGAGCGTACACATTAGATTTTACAATAGTTCCTTTACCACTTACAATATAAACATCCTTTTCCTTTCCTATCCAATTTTTATTATATCTTTTACAATATACAGATACTGTTGCTCGTTTTAATTCGCCTAAATGTTGTGATTCAAAATTTTTAAAATTTAGTTCATTTATTACCTTTATTCTAATTTCGTCTGATGTCTGATTATTTTTTGTATAACTAGCTTTTATGTTTATCCAAGTCTCTCCGACACTTTTAGCTATGATAGTATTATTAACAACTTCTACAATTGCATCGTTTCCACTTCTTATCGTTAATTCTTCATCCGTATCTGAAGGTTTTATCGTATAATCTAATTCTAATCTTTCTCCAACAGTTAAAGTAGTATTATCATTGTTTAACTGTACATTTGTTATAGGTCTTAAAGGAGCATTAATTTCTTTTCCATTCTCATTTTTTGAGTCACAAGAAGATAAAAGGCAAATTAACATGGTGCTAATTATTATACATAATAGTCGAATTTTAAATTTCATATACATTCTCCATAAAATAAAAAGTGCGCCTACCGAAGTAAACGCACAAAAAACGCAAACTCCGATAGTCGCCAAACCAACTGAAAAGCAAGAACAAATCTACGCTATGTCCAGTAAGAATTTGCATTTTTATCAAATTCATTATGAACATAACGCAAAAAGAATATAATTATCTAAAAAGATAAAAATAGTCCTTGCCTAATTTATTCAGTTGGTTTGGCAAAATTATTATAGCATGTATGAATTATTTTATCAAGTGGTTTTGTGTAGGAAAAGAAAAACTCGACTTTTCATAAGTCGAGTTTTATAAATGATTTAATTTAAATCCCTAAGAGTGACGAACATAGGTACGCTTTTTTGTGTTTTAAATCTTTCAAGCCGTTAGTTGCGAGTTAGACAAGGCACAAGATTTTTTAACGGCGAGATTAACCTTGCTGGTTATCGAGATGTTAAAAAGTCGCAGTAACACAGTATAACGACGCAAATAACGGAATAAAAAATGAGTGGTAAATACCACTCATTTTTTGTGACTTAAAATTATTCAGCAACAGCAGTAGCGCCTGCTTCTTTAAGTTTAGCAACCATCTTTTCAGCTTCGTCTTTAGCAACTGCTTCTTTAACGGTGCCCATCTTTTCAACCATGTTCTTAGCTTCAACAAGGCCAAGACCAGTAAGTTCTCTAACTGCTTTGATAACAGCGATCTTGTTAGCGCCAACTTCTTTAAGAACAACGTTGAATTCAGTCTTTTCTTCAACTGCTTCTTGAGCGGGAGCAGCAACACCAGCAACTGCAACGGGAGCAGCAGCGCTAACGCCGAATTCTTCTTCGATTGCTTTTACTAAACTGTTAAGTTCCATAACAGTCATACCTTTAATTTCTTCTATCATTTTTGCAATATCTGCCATTTTAAATTTCCTCTCTTTTTAAATTTGAATTGTTTTTTTAATTTGTTTTTTGATGGTTTATTTTCTCTTTTAAGACGTTAGAAGCAAGTTAGACAAGGCACAAGATTTTTTAACGACGAGATTGACCTTTTGAGTCATCGAAGTTGTTAAAAAGTCGCCGTAACGAAGTATAACGCCGCTTATAACGGATTAAAATTATTCGCCCATCTTTTCAGCAACTCTATTAAGAGCAACTGCCAAGCCACGAATAAAGTTCGAAAGCGTACCTGCGAGCATGCTGTAAAGCGCGTCTTTCGACGGAATAGATGCAAGCGATTCTACGCCTTTCTTGTCAACGTATTCACCGTTAACGTAAGCGCTTTTTGCAGAAATTTTGTTTTCTAACTTCTTAGCGTTTTCAACAACGATCTTAGATGCACCAACTTCGTCAGTACCGAACGCAACTGCGGTAGTACCGTTAAGGTCTGCATCAAAACTGTCAACGCCGAGTTCGTTAAACGCTCTTCTAACAAGCGTATTTTTAAGCACTTTGTATTCAACGTTTGCTTTTCTAAACGCGTTACGAAGTTCAGTATCTTCTGCAACGGTAAGACCGCTGTAGTTTACTAATACTACCGACTTAGCGCCAGAAATTTTCGCCTTAATGTCTTCAACAACCTGCTTTTTAGCCTCTAAATTTGCTGACAACTCAATTTACCTCCGTTATTATTTTTTGCCTATAAAAAACCGCTCTTTGCCGTGGAATAGCAAAGAGCGGACGAAAAAACAAACGTCTACTATTTGATAAACCTCGGCAGGTGTAACTAAAAGTTACTTAAAAACCGGCTTTCTTCGGCTAATCTTGTATAGTTATATTACTATATTAAATTTTTTTTGTCAAACGATTTTTAGTAAACCGTTAAAAATTTAAAACAAATAGAAACAAGCAAGGTGGTTATTCTAGCCAAAGTACGCGTACTCTTTGTACGGAATCTTTGGCTAAATAGCCGATTTGCGAAGTTTATATTAGTTCTTAACTTGAACTTTAACGCCAGGACCCATAGTGCTTGCTAAAGAAATACTCTTGATGTATTGACCTTTTGCTGCTGCGGGTTTAGCTTTAACGATAGCGTCTAAAAGCGCATTGTAGTTTTCGATAAGTTTTTCTTTACCGAAAGACTTTTTACCGATAGAACAGTGGATAACTGCAGTCTTATCAAGTCTGTATTCAACCTTACCAGCCTTAACGTCTTTAATAGCCTTTTCAACGTCAGGAGTAACGGTACCAGACTTGGGGTTGGGCATAAGACCCTTAGGTCCTAAAAGTCTTGCAATTCTACCAACCATACCCATCATATCGGGAGTAGTGATAACAACGTCGTAATCGAACCAGTTTTCACTTTGGATTTTTGCGATGATTTCTTCAGCGCCAACGAAATCAGCGCCTGCCTTTTCAGCGATATCTGCCTTTTCACCCTTAGCAATAACTAAAACTTTAACGTTTTTACCAGTACCGTTAGGAAGAACGATAACGCCTCTAACTTGTTGGTCTGCTTGTTTGGGGTCTACACCAAGTTTGGTGTGGAATTCGATAGTTTCATCGAATTTTGCCTTTGCAGTTGCAAGTACAACGTCCATCGCTTCGTTAACGTCGTACTGTTTAGTTTTGTCAAACGCCTTAATACTTTCAGCGTATTTTTTTCCGAATTTCATTTATAACCTCCTCGTGGTACGTACGAGATAAAAATCTCTCCCACTCTCCTTTATTAGTCTTCTACGGTAACGCCCATACTTCTTGCAGTACCGGCGATCATGCTCATGCACGCTTCAAGAGTGTTAGCGTTAGTGTCAACCATCTTGATTTTAGCAATTTCCTCAACTTGAGCCTTGGTAAGTTTTGCAACTTTGTTCTTGTTGGGCGCTGCACTTGCAGTTTCTATACCGCACGCCTTCTTAATAAGTTCGGGCGCAGGGGGAGTTTTAAGAATAAACGTGAACGAACGATCTTGATAAATAGTGATAACTACGGGAATAACGTAGCCGATCTTATCTTGAGTCTTCGCGTTGAATTCCTTAGTGAATCCGGGTAAGTTAATACCATAAGGTCCTAAGGTTGAACCAACGGGCGGGCCCGGGGTTGCCTTGCCTGCTTGTAACTGTAATTTAACTACAGCGGTAACTTTTTTAGCCATAATAAATTTCCTCCATCAGTGGTACTTGCGTGGCGCCATTAAAAATTTAACGCCTCTCCCACATATTTTAATAGGTGACTAGCCTTATTAAATCTTTTTAAGTAAAACGTATTCTACTTCAACTTCAGTTTCGGTGTCGAACATCGCAACTTTAACCTTAGCCTTTTGCGCAGGATCGTTAAGATCGAGAACCGTGCCGATAAACCCGTCGAGCGGACCGGAAACGATTTGAACGCTATCTCCCTTAGCAAAGTCAACCACTTCAACCCTATCTTCAAGGCGCATACGTTTAACTTCTTCTTCCGTTAAGGGAACTGCCTTTCCTTGCGGACCTACGAAACCCGTTACGCCACGAGTGTTGGTAATTAAATACCAAAGTTCGTTCGAGTATACGAGTTTGATAAATACGTAGCAAGGTAAAATTTTGCGAAGTACAACCTTCTTCTTGCCGTTTGCCTTTTCTTCAATGGTTTGTTCCATAGGGATTTTGATTTCAAGAATTTGCTCTTGCAAATTACTGTTTTCAATCAACTTCTCTAAAGTGTTTTTAACCATTGCCTCGTAACCGGTATTAGTGTGAATGACGTACCATCTTGCAACTTCTGCCATAGCGCACTCCTTACTTACCGATACTGGTTAAAAGTTTAAGCAATTGACCAAGACCCAAATCCATAAGCGTTATAACCACCATAAAGCAAAGCACGACGCCAAATACGACTGCTAATTGTTTAAGCACCTTGCTTCTTGAAGGCCAAGAAACTTTCTTTATTTCAGAGAAAACTTCTTTGAGTTTTTTACCCATACGCTTGAAAATGTTGGGCTTTTTTTCCTTACGTTGAACTTTCTTTTCTTCAACTTTAACTTTATTATCTTTCATTTTACACCTTTAAAAACACACTTACTATAAATTACTTAGTTTCTTTATGAGTGGTATGTTTTTTGCAGAAAGGACAGTATTTGCTAAGTTCAATTCTGTCGGGCGTGTTCTTTTTGTTCTTATAAACGTCGTAATTTCTTTGTTTGCATTCAGTGCAAGCAAGAGTGATTCTAACTGCGTTACCTTTTGCCATTTTTTAATTCCATCCTAAAAAATTAACACCCCTACTTCTCGGAGTGCTACATTATTTTACATTATTGTTACCGCGTTGTCAACGTTTTTTAACCCTTTTTCGTAAATTTTTTCTTTTCGCGTATATATATGGATATATAAGGCGCCGTTTTTTCAGTTAATTATATAAAATATTTGTATTTTTTCAAAAAGAGTGCTATCATTAGACTAGCGGAACGTCGTTTTTCCGCAAAATAAAGGTTTATTATGAAAGTTATTATTTCAGGCTGTGGCAAAATAGGCACGGCAATACTTAAAAGTTTAATTAAAGAAGAACACGAAATCGTAGTTATCGACACTAACCCCAAAGTTATCGAAAGCATCACCAACCGCTTTGACGTTATCGCCGTTTGCGGTAACGGTGCAAGTTACGACGTTTTAAACGAGGCAGGCGCTAAAAACACCGACCTTTTTATTTCGGTTACACCGTCGGACGAGTTTAATATGCTCTCGTGTTTCGTCGCTAGAAAACTCGGCGCGTCGCACACCGTTGCGAGAATTAGAAGTTCCGAGTACAATAACGATAGTTTTAGTTACGTTAAAAACGAACTTGGAATTAACGTTGCGGTAAACCCCGAACTTTTAACCGCTCAAACTCTATTTAACATTTTAAATCTTCCGTCCGCAACGGGAATTGAAACGTTCTCGGCAAACGAGATGGAAATGATTGAAGTCGTAGTAAAGGACGCAAGCAAGATTGAAGGTGTTCCCCTTTACGAACTTAGAAAGAAAATTCCATACAAATTCTTAATATGCTTAGTTGAGCGCGATGATAAAGTTTATATCCCCAACGGCTCGTTCACCATTAAAGTTGGAGACAAAGTTGGTATATTTGCATCTAAATCCGACGCGCCCGACATTTTAAAGGTGTTCGGTTTTAAGAAAAAACGCGTCAAGTCGGCAATTATCATCGGCGCTAGTAAAATTGCGTTTTATCTATCCAAACTTTTAACCGACGCGAAAAGTTCGGTTAAGATTATCGATAAAGACGAGCAAAAGTGTTTACAGTTTTCCGAAGAACTTAAAAAAGCAACCCTCGTTTGCGGAAACGGAATGAACCAAGAACTCTTAATAGAAGAAGGCGTTTTAGACGTAGACGCGTTCGTTGCACTTACTGGAAAAGACGAAGAAAACGTTTTAATGAGCATTTTCGCTAAAAACAAAAACGTTCCTAAAACGATAACGAAAATCAACCGTGAAGAAATTTTAAACCTTGCCGACGAACTTGGGCTAGACACCGTTATTTCTTCCAAATATCTCGCAGCCGACCAAATCGTTGGCTACGCTAGAGCGCTTGAAAGTTCTAAAAAGAGTAAAATCGAAACTCTTTACAGTTTGTTCGGCGGTCTTGCAGAAGCGAGTGAATTTAAAATTTTACCCGACTTTAAACTTACGAATATTCCCCTTCGCGACCTCAACGTAAACGATGAAGTTTTAGTTGCCGGAATTATAAGAAATAGGGAAACTATTATCCCTTGCGGTGAAGACGTGTTTAGGGTTGGCGACAAAGTTATAATTATAACCGCAGGAAGAACCGTTTACGACATATCCGAAGTTATAGGGTGATTATGAACTACAAACTTATTATTTCAACCGTGCTAAAAGTTATCAAGATTGAAGCGGTCTTAATGCTCGTACCACTACTTACGGCACTCATTTATAAAGAAGACGTTTTCTACTCTTTCTTGATAACCATGGTAATTTCGTTTACCGTTTCGCACGTTATACAAAAATTCATAAAGGCTGGCGAAGAACACTTCTACGCAAAAGACGGGCTTATAACCGTTGCGTTAACTTGGATAGCAGTATCACTCGTTGGTGCAGTCCCCTTCGTTATAAGTGGAGAAATCCCTTCGTTTATCGACGCGTTCTTTGAAATGGTGAGCGGTTTTACAACGACCGGTGCGTCAATTCTTACCAGCGTTGAAGCTCTAAGCAAGGGACTTTTAATGTGGAGAAGTTTCTCTCACTTCATAGGCGGTATGGGCGTGCTCGTGTTTATTATGGCGATAACGAGAAAGACAACCGACCGCCCCATCCATATTTTAAGGGCTGAAATGCCCGGCCCTATCGTTAGCAAACTCGTTCCCAAATCTAGAGATACTGCTAAGATTTTATACCTTATCTATTTT
>JAZSOI010000011.1:0-38571 GCA_045536835.1 Christensenellaceae bacterium | reverse complement strand
TTGGTCCGGGGTTCGAGTCCCTGAAGGCCCACCACTTACATAGTTATAAAAAAATTAAAAATGGCCATGGCCCGGTAGTTCAGTTGGTTAGAACGCCAGCCTGTCACGCTGGAGGTCGACGGTTCGAACCCGTTCCGGGTCGCCATTTTTTTTGCCTCGGTAGCTCAGTCGGTAGAGCAGGGGACTGAAAATCCCCGTGTCGGTGGTTCGATTCCGCCCCGAGGCACCATAACTATTATGCTGGCGTAGCTCAATTGGCAGAGCAGCTGACTTGTAATCAGCAGGTTGTGGGTTCGATTCCAATCGCCAGCTCCATTTAAAAACAAACAACTTTATATATATGGGGAGGTTGCCGAGCGGCCAATGGCAACAGACTGTAAATCTGTCGGGTTTCCCTTCGGTGGTTCGAATCCACCTCTCCCCACCACAAAGCACCGTTGACTTTTGTCATCGGTGCTTTGTGCTTGAGAGAGTGGATTATACGAACCACCGAAGGTGGATTCGGCGCTTGCGTCAACCGAGGGGTTCCCCTTTAGGGGTTTCGGTTGTATCCACCTCTCCCCACCACAAAAGCGCATTGACTTATGTCGATGCGCTTTTGTGATGGGTTTCGGTGGAATGAACCACTTGTGGTTCGGCCGTTATACGTGTATTTTATTGTGCTAATTTTATTTAACAGGTGTTAAAGATGTGAATTTTCAACTAATATTCACAAAAATACTATTGATTTTGTAGTATGATTTAATTATAGTATAATTAAGTGTTAAAAAGGAGTGCGTCAAAGTGGCGAAAACTAAAAAACCAAAACGCTGGACTAAGTTCCGCCATAAAGTAGTTAGAAATTTGGTGTATTTGCCAATTTATATTTACGTGCGCATTGCTTACGGCGTTAGGATAAAAAAGTTTAAAGGCGAGAAAAAACCTTATTTAATACTGCTTAATCACCAAACTCCGTTCGACCAGTTTTTCGTTGGCATGTCAATTAAAGGTGCGATATATTATATGGCGACGGACGACATATTCTCGCTCGGCTTTTTATCTAAAATTATCAAATATATTATTGCGCCTATTCCTATCAAAAAACAAGCGACTGATCCAAGGGCGGTGCTTAGTTGCATGAGAATTGCTCGCGAAGGTGGAACGATAGCGATTGCCCCTGAAGGGAATAGAACGTATAGCGGAAGAACGGTTCACATAAATCCTGCCATTGCACCGCTTATTAAAAAACTCAACCTTCCCATAATATTTTACAAAATTGAAGGTGGTTACGGCGTTGAGCCAAGGTGGAGCGACGTTAAGCGTAAAGGCAAGATGACTGCGGGCGTTTCAAGGGTGATAAACCTAGAAGAATATCAAAATTATTCTAACGAAGAACTTATCGCTATAATAAGAAACGAACTTTTCGTTGATGAAAATTTAAGCGGTGGCGTGTTTAAACACAAGAAAAGAGCGGAATATCTCGAAAGGTGTTTTTACGTTTGCCCACGCTGTGGACTGGCTACGTTTTATAGCAAAAACGAAAAGGTTACTTGTGAAAAATGTGGGCTTAGTGCCGAGTATTTGGAAAATAAAGAGTTTAAGGGAAAAGATTTCCCCTTTAAAAACGTTGGCGAGTGGTACGATTATCAAAACTCGTTTATAAACGCGCTAGATTTATCTATTTATAACGAAACCCAAGCCTACGTTGACAAGGCTTCAATTAAGAGAGTTATTCCGTACAAGAAAAAAGTTCCGCTTTATAAGTGTGCTACCGTGAAATTATTCGGCGATAGAATTGAAGTTTTAAACGATAGTGAAAGTTTAACGCTTAACTTTGACGATTTATCGGCAATATCCGTTCTTGGAAGAAATAAACTCAACGTTTACGTTAGTAACGACGTGTACCAGTTTAAAGGCGATAAGCGATTTAACGCCTTAAAATACGTAAATTTCTATTACAGATATAATAATCTTAAAAAAGGAGACGAAAATGAGCAATTTTTGGGACTATAACGTTTGGGGTTTTATAATGATTATGGCGGTAATACTCGGCAGTTTACTCGTTGCCAACGTCATAAAAAAAGCAATCCCATTCCTTAATAAATCGTTAATACCAACTTCGGTGCTTGGTGGATTAGTTCTTTTACTTATTTCTTTTATTTACAACCTTATAACCGATAAAGTGTTGTTTGACACCGCATTTTTTGGCGGAAACGGTATGAACGCACTTGAAATTATAACTTATCACACGTTGGCGCTAGGCTTTATCGCATCGTCGTTTAAAACCAACGGCGGTAAGATAACGAAAAAGCGTTCGGTTGAAATTTTCAACACGGGCGTAACGACGGTATCGACCTATTTAATACAAGCGATATTCGGCTTAGCAATAACCTTAATCGTTGCGCTTATAGTTAAAGATTTCTTTGGTGCGGCGGGCGTGTTGTTGCCGTTCGGCTACGGTCAAGGAACGGGCCAAGCGCTTAACTACGGCACTATTTACGAAACGGACTACGGTTTCGTTGGCGGAAAGAGTTTTGGTTTAACCATCGCCGCTCTCGGCTTTTTATCGGCTGCTATCGGTGGCGTTATTCACTTAAACGTGTTAAAAAGGCGTGGTAAACTCGTTTTATCTTCAAGGACTGACGGCAGTTTACATACCGATTCTATCGAATCGCCAGACGAGATACCGATGCAAGAAAGTATTGATAAGTTTACCGTTCAAGTTGCGCTCATTATAGTTGCGTATTTAGCGGCGTACCTTATTATGTGGGGGCTTGGCTCGGCTCTTCCTGGAATGAGAGCGGTAATTTACGGTTTTAACTTCCTTTTAGGCGTTTTAACCGCTACGCTTATCAAAGTTTTACTTAACTTTTTATACAATAAAAAAATCATTAAGAAAAAGTATACTAACAACTTCCTTATGACGAGAGCAAGTAACTTCTTCTTTGATATAATGGTGGTTGCTGGTATCGCTGCGATTAGGCTTGACGTTTTAGAAAATTACTGGGGTGTAATGCTTATAATTGGCGCTGTTGGTTTAGTTGTCACTTACCTTTACAACCGCATCGTCGCAAAAACGTTGTTTAAAGATTACGCGGAAGAGCAGTTTTTAATGATGTACGGCATGCTAACAGGTACTGCAAGCACGGGTATTATCCTTCTTAGAGAAATTGACGGCGACTTTAAAACACCGGCGTCTGACAACTTAGTTTATCAAAATTTCCCTGCTATCGTGTTTGGTTTCCCGATGATGTTCCTTGCAACGCTTGCGCCCGTTAGGCCGTATCTTTGCCTTATAATATTTGTAGCGTTCTTCCTAGTTATGAACTTGATATTATTTAGAAGTAAAATATTTAAACGCAAAAGTGAAATTGCTGTTACTAAATAACAAAAAGCACCTAAAGGTGCTTTTTGTTTTAGCAAAAAACTAAACTCGTATTGACAAGTATTTGCGTAGCGTGTTATAATTTTTTCATTAAAAGTTGAGGGGATAAACTATGAGTAAAAAGATTGAACTTTTGCAAGAAATTATAGGTAAGCCGTCTGGTAAAAACTATTTAGAATCACCTAAATTACAAGCAGTTTACGATAAGGAAGATTTAATAGTTGAAGAATACTCACAAGTTGACGGTCAAGGTAGAATTCAACGCATTATGCTTGCTATTCCTAAAAACTTAAACTGTATAGCACCTGCCGTTATCGTTCCTTTTTATTTCCCAGAAGGTATGCTCGGTTTTAACCCCAAAACAAACGAAAAAATCGATAGATTTAAGCATTTAGATATAATGCTACATTTAGTTAAGCGCGGTTATATAACCGTTAGTTCGGATGCGTATTACTTGACCTTTAAAGGCGATAATTCTATCCCATCAAGCGATAATCCTTGGATATGCGCGTCAAGTAGGCTAATTGAAGAAAATCCGTCTTGGTCAGGGATAGGAAAACTTATTTACGACACCAAACTCTTAATTGATTTACTCGTGAACGATAATAGAGTAGATAGTGCTAAAATAGGCGTTGCAGGGCACTCTCTCGGCGGTAAAATGGCGTTTTACGCGGGCTGTTTGGACGGAAGGATAAAAGTTATTCTCGCTAGTGATTTCGGGTTTAAATGGGAGCAGAGCAACTGGGACGATCCTTGGTATTACGGCGATAAACTTCAAAAGATAAAAAAACTCGGTATTAACCACGCCGACTTATTAGAATTTTCACAAAAACCTTTTTGCTTGCTTGCAGGCGAATACGATAACGATTTGAGTTTAAAAGAGATAAGAAAGGCAAAAGGTTACGAAAGCGATGAAAAACTATTGTTTATAAACCACGCAAGCGGGCATTATCCGCCTATTCAAGCAATTGAAAAAGGTTATGATTTTTTAGACAAATACTTAAAGTAATTTGGAGATAATATGGAAAGGCAAAAACTATTAGATATTCAAAAGGAAGTAAAGCGTCAACTTTTCGAGTGTGCTGACTTTTGGCTTAAAAACGGCATGGATAAAGAACACGGTGGAGTATACACGTGTCTTGATAGAACAGGCAAAATTTATTCAACCGATAAAAGCGTTTGGATGCAAGGAAGATGCGGTTGGACCTTTGCTTGGCTTTGCGCAAATTACGGCGTTAAAAAGGAGTGGCTTGACGCAAGCAAGTCATGTTTAGATTTCTTAGAAAAATACTGTATCAACCGTGAAAAAGGGGATAGGTTATACTTTACAGTTACCGGTGACGGAAAGCCCCTTCGCCAACGCAGATATTTTTACTCTGAAACCTTTTACTCAATGGCAAACGCTGAATACTACGGCGTAACTAAGGAAAAGGAATATTTAGACAGGGCTAAAAAGGCGTATGAAACGTACTGGAACTTATGGCACGGCGGTGCTGATCCTACTGGGCTCGGTCCTAAAACTATTCCCGAAACTAGGTCTGGTAGAGCGTTTGGCTACCCGATGATTTATCTTAATATGACCTTAACTATGCTCAAAGTAGATAGCGAAAACGAGGCGTTATACCTTGAAAGAGCAAAGTCTTGCGTTGACGATATTTTCAAGTATCACGTTAAAAGCGATTTAAAGTGCTTGCTTGAAAACGTTGGGGTAAACGGAGAGGCAAACCTTAACTATACCGACGGTAGAATAGTTAACCCCGGCCACGACATTGAAGGCGTTTGGTTTATATTAGAATACGCTAAAAAAGTGGGCGATAAGTCGCTTATTAGCAAGTGTGAAAGCATTTTCAACAACGCGTTTAACGCTGGTTGGGATAACGAATACGGTGGGCTTTTATACTTCGTTGACGCGCTTGGTCTTCCTCCTGAAAGTTACGAACACGATATGAAACTTTGGTGGCCTCACAACGAAACGCTCATTTCTTCGCTCATGCTTTATAGGGATACGGGAAAGGAAGAGTATCTTGAAAAGTTCTATAAAACTTACGACTATGCAATTGAGCATTTCTACGACAAAGAGTACGGCGAGTGGTATGGTTATCTCCGCCGTGACGGAAAGCCTACGATGCCGTCGACTAAGGGTTCAACTTTTAAAGGACCTTTCCACCTTCCAAGAATGCTTTGCATGGTAGATAAAATGATTGACGAGTTATTAGGAGTTTAAATATGCCCAAGTATATAACTGCAAATGTTTCTAGACTTCGCGACCCCTTTGTGTTAGTTGAAGACGACGCGTACTATATGTACGGTAGCGAGTGGAAATGTTATAAAAACACGAGTGGCAGGCTTGACGGAGAGTGGAAGTTACTCAATAAAAATATAGTAGTCAACCCACCGTCGTTCGCTTACGAAATTAGATGGGCGCCCGAAGTTTATAAGTATAACGGCGCTTACTATATGTTCACGACTTACTTGTCGCTTGAAACTGGTTTTAGGGGTTGTTCATCATTTAAAGCAGACAACCCGGAAGGACCTTTCGTTGAAATTTCAAACGGAATTTTCACGCCTAAAAACCAGTCCAGCATCGATGCTACGTTGTACGTTGATGAAGATGGTCAGCCGTGGGTAGTGTACGTTGACGAGCACAACACTTGTCCCGATAAAATAGGGCGCATGTCCGTTGCTAAAATGGATAGGGAACTAACGAAAATTATTTCCGAGCCCAAGGAAATTTTTAGAGCGGATAGCCCAAGTTTTCCGCTACTTAACGTTACGGACGGATGCTATTTATATAAGACTAAATCTGGAGCACTTTTGATGCTTTGGTCGAATTATCAAACGCCGTCTAAATACTGCGTTATGGTAGCGAAAAGCGATAACGGAAAAATTGACGGTAACTGGATTCAACCGACTGAGCCGTTATTTACTAGGGAATTAAGCGATGAAGATTTAGACGGCGGACACGGTATGATTTTTACCGACCGTGACGGTCAAAAGTATCTATCTATTCACTCGCCAAACTTTTATAGGCGAGATAAGGATAGATGGGAAAAACCTATCTTTATAAAAATTAAAGAAGATGGTGACGAAATCAAATTGGATTGGTGATTTATGAAATCATGTAGAGATATTTTTAAAACCGGCGTAGGTCCGTCAAGTTCACATACGATGGGTCCTGTTTACGGCGCTGAAAGGTTTTTAAAAGAAACTAAAAACGCCGACTTTATAAAGGTAATTTTATACGGCTCACTCGCCTTAACGGGCAAGGGGCACGGAACGGATAGAGCGATAATAAACGCCCTATTGCCTACTAATTGTGAAATTATCTTCAATAACGAAACGCAAGATTTACCGCACCCAAACACCTTAGATTTTATCGCTTATAAAAACGGTGAAGAGATAAATAAAATGAGAGTGTTATCGGTTGGCGGTGGCGATATTATAGTTGAGGGTGATAAGGAAAAACCTGCTCCCGACATTTATAAAGAAAACTCTTTTACCGAGATTGCAGATATTTGTAAATCGAGAAATATTCGCCTATCCGATTACGTTTTCGAGCACGAAGATAAGGACTTTAAAAAGTTTTTGCTTACCGTTTGGCACACGATGGAAAAGTCGATAAGCGAAGGCTTAACTAAAACAGGAATACTTCCAGGTGGGCTTGAAGTTCAAAGAAAAGCTCAAATTCTTCACTCAAAGCGCCACATCGACGAGAGCGCGCAAACTAGGGAAAATAGGCTCGTTTGTTCTTACGCTTTTGCCGTTAGCGAGCAAAACGCCGACCTTGGCGTTATAGTAACCGCGCCTACTTGCGGTTCTTGCGGGGTAGTTCCTGCGGTTTTAAAATATATGCAGGATAAAAACGGCTTTGCCGAAAGTGATATTATCCGTGCGTTAGCAGTTGCTGGGCTTATAGGAAATTTAGTTAGAACTAACGCTTCGATAAGCGGTGCGGAATGCGGTTGCCAAGCGGAAATAGGAACGGCTTGTTCAATGGCGTCGGCAGGGCTTGCAGAACTTTTTGAAATGGGAATTGACCAAATTGAATACGCTGCGGAGATTTCTCTTGAACACCATTTAGGTCTAACTTGCGATCCCGTTTGCGGTTTAGTTCAAATTCCGTGCATTGAAAGAAACGCAGTTGCCGCAATGCGCTCGATAAACGCGTTGTCTCTTGCAAACTTTTTGTCTGACAGTAGAAAAATTTCTTTTGATACGGTAGTTAAAACTATGTATCACACCGGTAAAGATTTATCACATTTATATCGCGAAACCGCGCGTGGCGGTCTTGCAAAACATTATGGAAATGATAAGTAATATGAAACTTACTGTGCTTGGAAAATACGGCCCTTTTGCAAGCGGAAACAAAGCGACGTCTGGGTATTTATTAGAAAGCGATAACGCCAAAGTTTTGCTAGATATTGGCTCGGGCGTTTTAGCGCGTTATAGAGAAAGGGCAAGCGTACTAGATCTTAGTTTTCTAGTTTTATCACACCTTCATTTCGACCACGTTTCCGATATCGGTGTTTTATCTTACGCGCTCGCGTTTTCCAAAAGAAAAGAAAAATTAAACGTTTATCTTCCAAATTTTGACTGTCCAGTTTTAGAGACTATTAAGTCGATTAAGGAATTTAACCTTATATTTATTGAAGAAGGAAAGACTTATTATGACTTTGGACTAGAGTTTTCCTTTTATAAAATGACGCACCCAGTTTTATCTTACGGCGTTAAAATAAAAAGCAATAAGGCGGTTTTTGCTTATTCTGGCGATACAACTTTGAACGATAACGTTTCAAAATTAGTAGAAGACACTAACTTAGCGCTACTTGACGGAGCGTTCTTAGAAAGAGATTTTTCGGGCGCAAAACCGCATATGAGCGTGTTGCAAGCGTCGAGTTTTTCAAGCCGTTCTAACGGCAAAATACTAATTACTCATCTTAGTGATAATTACGCTGATGAAGAAGTTGAAAACGAGATTAAATCTTTTCAAAACGTTGAAGTTGCAAAGGAAGGTAAAACCTATTTAGTTTAATTTTATGGATACACGAAAGATAAGATTTATCAATTTTCGTCCCGCAGTTATTTTGACCGCGGGATTTATATTTGGTTTGCTCGTTGGCTACGCGTTTACTTTTATTTCAAAGCCGATTGCCGTTATAATATTTATTTTAGCGGTGCTTGGGTTTATATTAGTATCCGCCGTTCAATTTTTTAAGAGAGCAAGAAAAAGTGGATTTTTTACGTTACTTTTAGTGGCGTCCATAATTTTAGGTAGCGTTCTTTTGCGCGTGGATGCAAAAAATTCGTATAAAGTGGAAGGCGTCTCAAACTTTCAAGGCGTGGTTAGTGAAATTTACGAAGAAACTGAAATAGAGGATGGTTATTATTACTCAGCCTTACTAAAAGGCGACTTTTTAGACGTTACTGGCGTTAAGGTTTACGCAAAGTTTATATCGCCTAAGCGCGCTTATCAAGGAATAAAAATTAAGTTTAGCGGTTATTTTACGTTAAACGACGAAGACGACAATTTTACCTTTTCCACCGAAGCGAAATACTCGGTTAAAGTAAATAATGGTAGCGTAAAAGTCGGTGAGTTTTACGGAATTATTCCAACTTTAAAGTATAAACTTTTAACCACGCTTGAAACTTTCACGCCGAAAACGTTTTATCTTAATTACGCGCTTTTAACTGGTGAAACTATCTATATTCCCGAGAGCAAAATCGTAAATTATCAAAACGTTGGCGTTGCGCATTTGTTTGCGGTTTCGGGGCTACACATAGGATTATTGTACGGCGTTCTTCTAATTTTGTTTAAGGCGATAAAACTAAAACCAAAGTATAGATTTTTGCTAACGTTTACAATAATACTTTTCTACGTTGGGTTTTGCGGGTTTTCATCTTCGTCAATTAGAGCGTTCGTTATAATTTCGATTAGGGAACTTTCGTATTTACTGGGGCTTAAACCAGACAAAACCACTAACTTGTCGATAAGTGCGCTAATAGTTTTAGCGATAAATCCGTCGGAACTATTCAGCGTTGGATTTTTGCTTTCGTACTCGGTGTATCTTGGGCTAATATTATTAAGCGCACCGCTTACGAAAACGCTGAGTAAGATATTTCCTAGTAAAGTTGCAACCGTTATTTCGCCTTGCGTGATTGCTGAACTTGTTTCATTGCCGATACTCATTGACTTTTTCCGCAACTGTTCGCCGTTTGGCTTTTTGTTTAACGCTTTGATTATTCCTATCGTTTCTCTTTTATACCCGTTAATTCTTCTATCCGTGTTAATGCTACTTATCTTTCAATTTAGCGCGTTTGCAATTATTCCAAACTTGGCGTTTGGCGTTATTGATTTTTTACTAAATAGTGCAAGTACGGACATGTTTATGCTAAGCGGGTTTAGGTTTGCATTTTCTGTAATACCTTACTATTTACTTTTATATTCTTTTACAGGAAAAGTAAATTTAAATAGAAAATTACTAATAATTTTGCGTATAATAGTCTTATCAGCTTGCATTTTAACCTTTTGCGCCGTAAACTTTTAATATTATGTTGATTTTTTTCTGGCAAAATGGTAAAATATTATCGTGAAATTTAAAGAACTCAAAAAAAGTTTAAGTGAAACACTTAATTCGATATATCTCGTTGAAGGGGAGGATGCTTTTTTAAGGGAAAGTGCCGTTCGTTTAATTAAACAAAAAGCGCTTAGCGAGCCGGACCTTAATCTTACCAATTTATACGGTCAAGATATAAAGCAAGACCCTGAGCAACTTTTAACGGCTACCGAGAGTTATCCTTTTTTAAGCGAGAAGCGTTACGTCGTGGTGAAAGATTTCTACCCAACGGCAACCGACCTTAAAGTTAAGGCGCTTAAAAAGGTTTTTCTAGACCCCTGTGATACCACAGTTTTAATTATCGTAAACGAACAAAAGTGCGATAACCTTAAAAAACTAGAAAGCGTAACTTTCGTCGATTGTTACAAGGCGGATGAAGACGTTATTATAGGTTACGTCCGCAAGCGCGCCGCTGATGACGGGGTCGTTATAACTTCGGGTGCGATAAGGCTACTTCTTGAATATTCAAATATGGATATGATGAGAATTAGCGGTGAACTTGAAAAACTTATATGTTTCGTTGGGTCGGGCTCGGAAATTAACGAAGAAGCGGTTGAAGTGTTAGTTAGTAAGTCGCAAGACTTTCAAGTTTACGAACTGACTGAAGCGATAGGCAAGCGTGACTATGGAAAGTCTTTTGAAATACTTTCGGATATGCTTTCAAAAAATCAAGATAAGCAAAGGCTGTTTATATCCGTTTACTATCATTTTAGAAGGTTACTTCACGTAACGGTGTCGGGTTTTACTAATTTGGAACTTGCCTCTTTACTTGAAACGAAAGAGTTCGTTATTAAAAAGGCGAGAGAACAAGCAAAACGCTTTACGCCTAAAAGATTAAAGCAAATTTGCGATAGGTTAGCGTACTACGACGGTGCGTTCAAAAGTGGTGAACTCGGCGTTGACACTGCGCTGTGGAACTCAATACTTAACACCATGGTTAACGAATAGGTATTTTATGAAGGAATTGATATTAGAATTTATTGAAAAGGTTAAACTCGTCGTTTCGTCCTTTGGCGTGTACGACGGTGTGCTTTTGTTTTTACTCTTAGTGCTAAACATATTTATATTTAATTTACTAAGAAAAAACAACGCGTCGAAAATATCGGTAGTTTATTTCTTTTACGTTTTATTTTTAGGCTTTATCACGATAATTTCCGACCTTAGAAGAACTGAATTTATAATTTTATACACCGTTTTCGTTTTGTGCATTATACTTTTGTTTGCAACTGAAATTAAAAGGTCGGTTTGGAACGTTAAGTCTAAAAGTTATCAAACCAAAGACGTGTCAAGCGTCGTTAAATCTTCGGCAAAACTCGTAACTCAATGTATAAATGAAATTATCAAAGCACTTCAAAACATGTCTAAAAACGACGTTGGTGCAATTTTAGTTTTATCTAACACTAAGATTCCCGACAACGTAGTGTCGAGTGGCGTAAGGCTTGAAGCAAACATTTCAAGCGCAGTGATAGAAAGTTGTTTCTTCCCCAAAACTCCCCTTCACGACGGTGCTATGATTATTCAAAACGATAAAATCTTGGCGGCGGGATGTTTTCTTCCGTTATCTCAAGAAGTTGATTTACCTAAGGAACTCGGCACTCGTCATAGAGCGGGTATCGGTATCACTGAAATGATTAACGTAACGGCGATTATCGTTTCTGAAGAGACTGGTATTATCTCTATTGCACAAGGCGGAAAACTTACTAGATACGCCGATTCCGAAATGCTTAGAAAGACTTTAAAGGATTTCTACTGGCAAGACTTAATAGGTAATAAATAAGGAGTTAATTATGAACGATAACAACAATCAAGGTCGTGGATCAAAGGTTTTAAGCGTTATTGCGTCGGTATTTTTTACGATCGTAGTAACCGCAGTAATATTTTTTATATTTAGAACAATGCAATAAAGGAGACAAAAATGGATTATAAAAAAATAGCTAAGGAAAAGATGAACAACGACAAGAAGAAATTGAACACAATAGTAGGTTGTATTCTCGGCGCATTTTTTGTAGTTGCGGTTACGGTAATCATTATCGTAGTTGCAACGATGTAAGTAAGTTTAAACGAGCGGACTTAAAGTCCGCTCTTTTTTTATGTATAAAATTTAAAGCATTAAAATAAAATAGGGGTGTAAGTGTGATAGGTTTTAGACTAAAATTCCATAAAACCGTCAAAAACCGTCAATTTCTTTTCACACTGAGTTGTTATAATGGAGAAAAAATGTTCGTTAAGGCTTTTAAAAAACCTGTTGCCCTATTTTGCACACTATCACTAGTACTTTTAGTCGGGCTTTCATTGCTCGTTAGAAGTTCTGGAGCGTACGTCGTTTACTCAGGCGGAACGGTTAGAAAAGTTCCCATTTATAAAGTTCAAAGAAGTGATAACAAAATATCAATTTCCTTCGACTGCGCGTACGGCGCTGATTACACGCACAAAATCTTAGACGTTTTAGACGAGTATAACGTAAAATGCACATTTTTTTGCGTTGAATTTTGGATAAAAAAATTCCCAGACGTTGCAAAGGAAATAGTTTCTCGCGGGCACGAGATAGGCACGCACTCAAAAACTCATCCAAATATGAGTAAACTTAGCGTTAACGAGATAAGGGAAGAACTTTCTTCTTCGATATCCGCTATCGAAAGCGTAACGAACAAAAAAGTCGAACTGTTTAGAGCGCCTTTTGGGGATTACGATAACGACGTTATCGAAACTGCTGAAAGCATGGGGCTTTTCACTATTCAGTGGGACGTTGACAGTATCGACTGGAAAGATATTTCTGCAAAAGAGATAGTAAACCGCGTGGTTAAGAAAACTGAAAGCGGTTCGATAATACTATGCCACAACAACGGTTTACATACTCACGAAGCGCTAGCTTACGTCTTATCTAATTTGCAAGATAAAGGATATGAGTTTGTTAAAATAAGCGATCTTATATATAAAGAAAACTATAAAATAAATTCCTTTGGAGTACAAGTAAAAAATGATTAACAACGAAAAGCAAAACAACAAAGTTTACGTTAAAGGAGAAATCGTAACCGAAGCAAAATTTTCTCACGAAGTTTACGGTGAAGGGTTTTACGAAATGGAAGTAATGGTGAAAAGATTGTCAGGCGAGTCTGACGTTTTGCCTGTAACTATATCCGAAAGGCTTATCGAAGAGCAACAGTTAAAGATAGGCTCGGTAATTTCCGCCATAGGTCAGTTTAGAAGTTACAACAAACAAATTAACGGCAAATCAAAACTAATGCTCACCGTTTTCGTTAGGGAATTGATGGACGAAAATTACGGCAAAAACCCCAATAATATCGTCCTATGTGGCTATATTTGTAAACCGCCGGTTTATAGAACGACGCCGTTTAACAGAGAGATTGCCGACATATTAGTAGCCGTTAACAGAGCGTATAATAAAAGTGATTACATTCCTTGCATCGCTTGGGGTAGGAACGCAAGATTTGCAAAAAATTTAGCCGTTGGCGAAAAGGTTGCACTTTCTGGTAGAATTCAGTCGAGAGAGTATCAAAAAAAGGTTAGCGAAACTGAAACTAAACTTCTAACTGCGTACGAAGTGTCCGTTTCTAAACTTGCAGCATTTGATAACGCCACTAATTTCGACCTTGAAAGAGAGTTTGAGCTAGAAGTGGTTCAAAAGGAAGGTGTTGACAATAGGGTGCTTGGATGATATAATAAAATGCGGATATAAATATCCGTATTTTTTTATTTTTTTGGAAGATATATGAAAAAGTTTTTAGTAGCCGATATCGTAACGGAATTTTATTACAAATTCGAGTATTCGGCGGATATGTTTAAAAAATACGAATATTTTGGCGATAAGCCCGTTGAACTTTCCGTAAAGATAACCGCTGAAGATTTTATAAACGAAGTTAAAATGGCAAGTGGTGAGGCGGACTGTTTTATTGAAAATTCCGCGATACTTAGAAAGTTTTCAAAAATACTACTTAACGATTATCAAGCAATGCTGTTTCACGGCTCAACGGTTAAGTATAACGGCGGTGCTTACGTTTTTACTGCACCTAGCGGTACTGGCAAGTCAACTCACACGGCACTTCTTAAAAAGTATTTGGGGGATAGCTTAGAATATATTAACGACGATAAGCCTATTTTAAAACTTAACGGCGATGACGTTATCGTTTACGGTTCGCCTTGGAACGGCAAGCACGGTTTGGGCGAAAATATTTCCGCACCGTTGAAAGCGATTTGCGTAGTGGAAAGGGCGGAAGAAAATTCTATAAGTGAAGTTTCACCCACTCAGTTTATGAAAATTTTGTTCGAGCAGTCTATCGGGTTTGACGACGTTGAGTCTGCAAACAAAGTTCTAGATATTTTGTCGGCAATAATTAAAAATACGAAGTTTTACTTATTAAAATGCAATGTGGATATTTCCGCTGCAAAATGCTCGTATGAAGGTATGATGATATGAAGATTAAAAAAGGTTTTATTTTAAGAGAATTTAGTGAAACTATGAACGTTGTCGTTGGCGTTGGCGAAAACGCTACGAAAATCAACGGCTATCTCACGTTGAACGCAACTGGCGTTATTGTTTGGAAAACTCTTGAAAAAGGCGCAACTGTTGACGAAATCGTCGCTAAAATTTTAGAAGAATACGATGCCGATAAATCGGTCGTTGAGGCGGACGTTTTATCCGTTATTTCAACCCTTAAAAAGATAGGAGCAATAGATGATTGATCGTTCCATTGAACAAGTTTTAAACGAAGTGGGGCTTATAGTTACCGAGTTTAAGGGAACGAGTATGAACCCCCTTTTAAAGTCTGGGCGAGATAAAGTAGTGATTGAAAAACCTAAAGCCCGCCTTGAAAAAAACGATATTGCCTTGTATAAAAGGTCGTGCGGGACGTACGTTTTGCATAGGGTTTATAAGGTTATGCCAAGTTCCTATATCTTTTGGGGGGATAATCAAGTAGTACTTGAATACGGCGTAAAGGATGAAGAGGTTTTAGGTGTTTGCAAAGGCTTTTACAAAGGAGAAAAGTACGTTGACTTTGATAAGAAGATAGGGTATGGTTTCTATAAATTTTTCTGGTGCAGTAGTTTAAAACTTAGAAAGTTTTTCAATTTATTTAGGCGAGCGTTTAAAAAGATTAAACGCATCTTTTCAAAGAAAAATTGAAAAAACGCTTAAAAACAGTTGCAAAAAAATAAAAATAATGTTATATTGGTAGGGCGCTTGAAAGTAAGCGTTCTGGTATGGGAGTTTAGCTCAGCTGGGAGAGCATCTGCCTTACAAGCAGAGGGTCATAGGTTCGAGCCCTATAACTCCCACCACAAAAATTTATACCATCGCTTGATGGTATTTATTTTTACAAAAACCAAATCTATGTATTTCGGGAATGAATTGATTAAAATCGGTTTATTTTCGAAAACTGCGGGAGTAGCTCAGTTGGTAGAGCACTGCCTTGCCAAGGCAGTTGTCGCGGGTTCGAGTCCCGTTTCCCGCTCCAAAAAAAGAGAACGAAGAAGACTTCGTTCTCTTTTTTTATCCAAGCCGATTTAGGCTTGGTATGTAATCGCCGTTAGGTGTATGTAATCACGCATTAGCGTGTATCAAATCGGCTTGATTACATCCAACACTGTGTGTTGATTTCATACAGTTTTTCAAACTGATTACATCCACTGCTAATGCCGTGATTTTTGTTTTGCGGTGTTTTTTCGTGTCGCGGTCACGTTTTAAAAAAATAAATAATTATAAAGCATTGAAAACGAAATTAGTTTTTGCTATAATGATAATATAATAAATTATATGAAGGAGTAAGATAAAATGGAGGTAAAATACTTAATTTGTAAAACTTGTGGCAAAATTGTAAGCGTTGTAAAAGATAGTAAAGTTCCTGCTATGTGTTGCGGTGCTAAAATGGAAGAACTCATCGCCGGTACTACCGACGCGTCACTTGAAAAACACGTTCCAGTATACTCTGTTTCAGGATATAGAGTTTTAGTAAACGTTGGCGCTGTTTCTCATCCGATGACCGAAGAACACTTTATCGAATGGGTTACCGTTGTTACTACGAGAGGTGTTCACACGAAATACTTAACGCCAAATACCAAGCCTAGCGTTGAATTCGCTCTTACCGATAACGAAACGGTTAAGGAAGTTTACGCTTATTGCAATTTACATAGTCTTTGGAAAGCATAAAAAAGGCGTTTTTACGCCTTTTTTATTGCTAATTTAAGTTTTTTATAAAATCGTTTCATTTTACTTGAAAATTTTTTCATTTGTTGATATACTATTAAAGTAAATTTGAAAGCGAGAGTTTTCAATTTAATATATACGCTGGTGTGGCTCAGTCGGTAGACCCTGATTCGTAATTTGGCGTGACCGCCAACACGTTCGCTTCGCTTTGGTTACATCAGGTCGTCAGACTTGAACTGACGAAAACTTTTCAATTTAATAAATATGCTGGTGTGGCTCAGTCGGTAGAGCAGCTGATTCGTAATCAGCAGGTCGTCAGTTCAAGTCTGATCACCAGCTCCATAAAAACGATAGGTAAAACCTATCGTTTTTAATTTGTGCTTTAGCACAACATCATTTGACCATAGGTCAACATCATTTCGAGCATAGCGAGAATATCATTGCCGTATTTAGTTTGACATATAATTTTTTTAGTTATATAATTCTATATAACTAATGGAGGTAGGCTTATGACTTTTAAAATGTGGTCTTTAATGCACGTTGCTTATTTGTTGTCGCCCGCTATTATCTTGGCATTATTGTTTTTCTTTACGAGAAAGTCAAGTGATAAAGTTAAATATATTATAGGCGTTATTATAGGCTCGATATCAATTTTCATTATCTGCATTAGAAATATTGATATTTTCGTGCGTTCAGGGTGGGGAGTTGAAGTAATTCCATTACAAGTTTGCCATATAGGTAGTATAATAGTAGGGCTTGCGCTAATTTTTAAAAAGAAATGGCTACTTCTCGTTTCCTTTTGCTTTAACTTAATTCCCGCGATTTTAGCAATGGTGTTTGCCGACAGTTTAGCAAATTACGACACGCTTTTTAAAATTCGCCCACAAACTTACGCGTGGGGACATATTTTCATAGTCGTTGGCGCAATTTACGGAATAGTTCAGTATAAAAACGAATTTAAAAAAATGATTTATATAAATCTTTAATATTCGTTGCTTGTTGTTTAATAGTTGCAATAATTTTAAACAGCGCATTTAGGGTGTGGTTTGGTTGGCAACCAAATTATTTTTACCTTTTTAACTATAAAGGAACGCCTTTAAAGTTTTTATATAACGTTGTAAAACCAAGCGTTTACGGTTGGTTTGAAATCAACTGGTTCTACACTTTAACGCTAATAGCGTTTTTCATCGGCGTTTACGTTTTGTTATATTTCCTTGCAAAAGTTATAAAAAAATTAGTTAAATAAGGGGCTGTTATGAATATTAGCAAAAGCAAAAAAACAAATATTGGGTTAACTATAGGGCTTTGTTTCGTTATTATTCTATTCGGGCTTGGTGCGTGGGCGCAAAGGTCAGTATTTACCGTACCGATAACTAGTGCTTTAGGTATTGATAGAACGGTTTTTTCTATTTCTAATACGATAAGGTACGTCGCTACTGCAATAGTCAATATCTTTTTCGGCTTTTTAGTTGCAAAGTTCGGCGTAAAGAAATTAGTTCTATTTAGTTTCGTTTTATTAACTCTTTCGCCACTATGCTATGCGTTTGCAAAAACCATCTGGCTAATTTATCTTGGCGGTTTGCTACTTGGCGTTGGCCTTTCGTTTGCAAGCACGGCGATAATCGGTTACATAGTTAATAAGATTTGTAAGAAGAACAAAGGCACGATTATGGGCTTGGTGCTTTGCGCGAACGGACTAATGGGCGCAATAATGGTTAACGTTTACACGCCACTAATTGAAGCCGGTGAGTTTGGGTACAAAAACGCGTTTTTCGTTATGGCGATAATGGCGCTTGTTGCACTAATTCTTATCTTATTTCTCTTTAAAGAGCCAAAAGAAGAAATTAACCAAGAAGAACTCGTAACCAAGCAAGAGAAAAAGGAAAACTGGCAAGGTATTGAGTATAGCGTTGTAAAAAAGAAGGCGTTTTTCTACGTTGCTTGCGCGTGCATACTTCTAACGGGTATGACGCTTACGTCGGTATCTTCTAATGCTAGACCGCATATGGAAGATAGGGGCGTTGCAATGAATATTTTAACGATTATTGCAACCGTCTCGTCAATTTGCTTAGCGTTATTTAAATTCGTTAGTGGGTTTATGTACGACAAGTTTGGGCTTAGAATAACCATCACTATTCAATGCTTAGCAATGGTAGTTGCCATTGTAATTTGCATGATTATCACGCCAAAACTTGGGCTACTCGGCATTGCTTACGCAGTATTACACGGCGTTGCACTTCCGTTAGAAACGGTTATGATACCGATATACGCAAAAGACTTATTTGGTCAAAAATCGTTCGCAAAAGTTCTTGGAATATTCGTATCCTTAAACCAAATAGGTTACGCTGTCGGCGACCCTATAATGAACCTTTTCTACACGGTGTTTGGCTCGTACGACGTGGGCTTAGTGGTAATGCTCGTATCTACTTTAATACTCACGATAGTATTGCAATACGTAATTTCTTCGTCAAACAAGTTAAAAAAATTAGACGGAATTATTTAATAAACAATTAAAAAGCGGTTCAGATTGCGTCTGAACCGCTTTTTTAATTTGCATATTATAACAAAGATTTCTTTTTATCTTCAAATTCTTCTTGAGTAATTACACCGTTATCTAAAAGTTCTTTGTATTTTTGCAAAAACTCAATATTTTGCAATTCATAATTGCAGTTTAGGTTAACTTTTTTAGGTTCATTGATTATAGATTGTTCTATCGTTGGAGTAGTGGTTGTTGTTTCTTGTTTTGCGTAATAAGAAAATTCCTTTTCATTAATTTTAACTAAATTTAATAACTTATTAAAGAAAATTTCTAAAATGCTATATATTATGCTGAATAAAATGAGTATTATAAAAGGGGCGTAGATTTTTCTACAATATTCAAAATCATAATCAGTATAGGGGTCTCTAAATGATCTTGTGGATAGTGAATCTAATATTATAGATTGAATAAGTATAAAAATAATAATAGTTATAATTCCACTTAATTTAAGATAAAATTCTGAACTGTATTTTTTAAATAAGATATCTGGAGATATTAATGATATCATTACAAACGCTAAAAATACTATAGTAGACAAAAATTTTACAATAAAAAAAACAAAGTAGATATCATAATCTGATGTTATCCCAAAATATACTTTACGTGTTACTTCAATATGTTTACCGTCTATATAAAATAAATCTACAACAGGTAGAAAGTCGTAAGCAATCAATGCGATAAAAGTTAAAATTAAAAACGAGTAAAGTGTAATTCGTAAGCCTAATAAAGTTTTCATAAAAATTCTCCTTAAGTGAATGTGTTACAAACTGTAACATTTATATAGTAACATTTTGTTACAATTAAGTCAAGAATATTATTGTAATAAATAGGTGTTTTTGTGGAAGAGTTAAACGGTTTAGTTGGTTTGAAGATGATTCGTAAAAGAAAACGTTATAGCCAATTAAAAGTTGCAATGGATTTGAATATTAGTAGAGAGGCGCTTTCTCATTATGAAAATGGAAAACGAAGTCCTGATATTCAAATGCTTAAAAAGATTTCGGAGTATTTTAACGTTTCTATAGATTATTTGATTAACGGAAAAGAGTTTGGCAATTAAAAAGGCGGTTCAGTTTGAACCGTCTTTTTTCTATTTGTTAACAACGTTTTGCGGGTTATTATTTATAAACGCTTTTATATTATCGGCAACGATATCAATAAGCCTTTGGCGAGATTCTATCGGTGCCCAAGCAATATGCGGTGTTATAGTTAGGTTAGGCGCATCTATAAGCGGGCAGGTAGAAAGCATAGGCTCTACCGTTAAAACGTCTAAATAAGCGTGAGCGATAATTCCGCTTGATAAGGCGGTTTTAAGCGCTAATTCATCAATTACAGGCCCACGCGAAGTGTTTATTAAAACGGCGGTGGGTTTCATAAGTGAAAGAGTTTGTTCGTTGATAAGATGTTTCGTTTGCTCGTTTAACGGGCAATGTAAAGTAAGGTAATCGCTTTCTTTAAACAAGGTTTCTTTATCAACTAAATCGTACGGGCAGTTTAAGGGCTTAGTTCTAGTGTGAACTAAAACTTTCATACCGAACGCTTCGCCTATTTTTGCAACGCGCTTTCCTATATCGCCGTAACCGAAAACACCGAGCGTTTTTCCACTAAGTTCGGTAAGGGGATAGTTGAAATAGCAAAAGGTTTTACTCTTTATCCAGTCGCCGTTTTTAACGGTATTATCGTAAACGTCAATTTTGTTAGAGTGGTGAAGAATAAATGCAAAAACGTGTTGCGCAACGTCAACGGTAGAGTATCCTGGAACGTTCGTTACGATTACTCCCTTTTCCTTAGCAAGCGCAAGGTCAACGTTGTTGTACCCAGTTGCAGTTAAACCGATATATTTAAGGTTTGGAAGTGCGTTAATCATATCTTTATCAAATAAAGTTTTGTTGCAAACGACGATAGGCGAGTCGTAACACGCTCTTATTACTTCTTCGCGAGAAAGTATTCCGTGATAGGAAACGTCGCCTAAACTATCAATGCAGTTAAGGTTGATATCGCCAACTGTAAAGGTAGGCTTATCGAGAACGGTTATTTTCATAAGGTATCCTTATTTTCAATTTGGTTTTCTAATTTTATTTTTTTATAACGGATTTCAGCAATTATTATTGAAACGATAGCAAAAATGTTGTTTGACATACCTGCAATAGAGAAGATAATCACGTCGTGCAAAAGCCAAGAAATAACCGACGGAAGATTTGTCATGCGAAGTTTGTGTGGGTTTTTGCAAGCGTAAGCAAAAGTAGTCGTTATTTTTGCGCCTATTGGAAGAACTGAAATTAGTATTACAAAAATTAGCGCAAGCACGTCGCTATTAAATCTTGACTGCATAGTAAGAAGAGTGGTGTTCCACGATAACACGGCAGTAACTACGCCAGTTACTAGCGCAACGGTAGAAAAAGCAAGTATCCAAGGTAGTATGGGCTTATTTTTTCTAACGGCGTACACAAATATCACGTTTCTAACCACGCTAAGTAAATTCATAGCAACGCCAGTAAACGAACCTAAAAATATAAGTTGAACGCCAAAGAGTAGTTCGCTGAGCGTTTTAAAGAGCATGATTAAAAAATGCTTATTAAATTGAACGGCAACAATCGTGCAAATTACTGCTAAAACGCCGATGCCTTGAACGAAAACGTCAAACCACATAACAATTTTTAAATATCAAAATATTCGAGCATTAAATCAAAGCAAATGTTTAAGCCGATAGGAAGAGAAGAGATGAGAAGTTTTTCTTCTCTAGTGTGTTCGCCAGCGCCGTTGTAAACGCCAACGCATACTGCTGGTATGCCGAGAGATAAGGGGATATTGCAGTCCGTTGACATAGTAACTTTTGTGGACGGAATTTTAGAGTGCTTTTCACAAATAGAAATAACTTTGTCAGTCATTTTTTCAATTGCTTTTTCATCAACGTTTTTAGCGCACGGACGAACGCCTACAGTTTTAACTGTAAACTTAGCTTTTCCTTCTGCGTTAAACTTTGCGATAGTTTTGTTAAAATTATCTTCCATATACGCTAGGCACTCATTATCATCAGAGCGGTATTCGTAAAGCATTTTTGCGTATTGTGGGATAGTGTTAACGCTCGTTCCTCCTTCAATAACGCCTACGTTGTAAGTAGTTTTAGTGTTTGGTTTATTAGGCATTTTAACGGAATAAAACTCAGTTATAAGGCGGGCAAGGTTGTGAATTGCACTTTCGTTACCGAACGCGCCGAAAGAGTGGCCACCTTCCGAAAAACACTCGATTTCATATCTATGTGAACCAACGCACTTAGGTGCAACGTGACTGTAGTTACCGTCTAACGCGTAAAACTCAGTAATTCTACCTTTATAGTCTTCAAAAATTTGGCGAACGCCTTTTAAGTTGCCTAAGCCTTCTTCGCAAGCGTTAGCAACGATGAGTACGCCACGCTTTGCTTTAAGGTTGTTTTTCGCGATAAACTTGGCCACCATAAGCATCATTGAAAGAGAACTGGTATCGTCGCAAACGCCGGGCGCGTAAAAATACTCGCCGTCTGACTTTAATTCAAACGGAGTAGTGTCGGGGAACACCGTGTCGGTATGTGCGCAAAAAACGACTATATCGTTAGAATTTTCGCAGTTTATAGGGTAAACGCAGTTTAACGCGCTATCGATATAAACGCCTTTTGCACCTTGACTTTCAAGCCAAGATTTAATAAACTGTGCGCGCTTTTCTTCGTGATGCGATGGTGCGGGGATTTCAACTAACGTTTTTAAAAGTTGGTGAAGTTCTTCTATTGAGTTTTCGATATAATTTTTAATTTGTGTTTTCATAGTAATTATAGTTTAATACTTTTATAAATAAAAAGCAAGAAAACTCATTAGTAAAATTTTGGTTAGATAAAAAAAGATGCGAAGAAGTTATTTATATTTCAATCACGGCGTAAGCCGTGGATATAATCCGTCAAAGACGGTATGTAATCAACACAAAGTGTTGGATGTAATCAAGCCGATTTGATACACGCTAAAGCGTGATTACATGCGCCTTACGGCAATTACATACTAAGCCTAAATCGGCTTGGATAAAAAAAGAGAACGAATACGCTTCGTTCTCTTTTTTTTGGAGGCGCCACCCGGATTTGAACCGGGGCGTAAGGGTTTTGCAGACCCGTGCCTTACCGCTTGGCTATGGCGCCGAATATTGACAACGAGATTATTTTACTATGTTTTAATCGCGTTGTCAAGCAAAAATCGTTTTATTTTATTAATATGATAATTAATTTTTTTAATTACAGTTTATCCCAAAACGTTTATAAGGATAAGCGAAGTTACCGCTAAGGTTATACCTATAATTCCTTTAAGGTTAATCTTTTCTTTAAAGATAAACACACTCATAAGTAACGATAAAAGTATTGCCATGCCTTGATTTAACGGATAGAGTAGTACTGCACTTAGCCTTTCCGCTGCAAGCGTTTTGAAAAAGGTGTTCAAAAATAAGCAAACCGCCATTATCAACACGTAGAAAAATATAGGCTTTACTATCTTAGGCGCTGATAGTAACTCAGATTTATCTTTTTCGGTTGCTCTAAAAATAAACGATACTATAACTAGGGTGATAAATGCAAAAAAGTAAGTGTATAGGTTGAATAACGATGCGTTTGCATTTACAATTTCTCTAACGAACGTCTTTTGCGAGAAGTCACAAAGTCCGCTTGCTATTGCCGTGCTAAATAAAAGTAAAAACCCCTTTATTGACATTTTTACTGATTTTGAGTTGTAAGTGCACATTAAATACACCGCAACGATGAGTAATGCAATGCCTATCATTTGAATTATGCCGATTGACTCGCCGTAAAAGATAGCGCAAAGCGTTAACGGGAGTATTACGCTTGCCATAACGAACACTTCAACGAGCATAAAAGACGAAGTTTTAACGGATAGTAGCCAAAGCACCGTAAAGCCGGCAGTTGCAACGCCGGATACAAGCGAAATGATTATAGTTTTAATGTTTAGCGCTTGCGAAAGACTAACCTTGCTTATTAAAACTGCAATAACGCCTATAAAAATACAAAGCGCCATACGGAAAGCGTTTATAACCACGGCGTAATACGCTAGCGTTGCGTGATTTGAAGTTTTTTTACCGCAATAACTTTTAGTTATACCAAAGGTTAGGGCTAAACCTAAAAATAAATATCCCATCAATCCACCGCAATTACAGACCTACAAGAAACGTTTTTAACAACGCTTGCGTAGTCGTCGTCACAGTTATAGAACATTTCAGCGCAAAGTGCAACTGGAAGATAAATTCCACCGTCAAGCGTTCCTGCTAAACACATATTGATTTCGCCGAGTTTGTTTTTCTTGATAAATTTAAGCGTTTCTAAAACGTAATTGCCGTTTTTGAGCCATTGAGAAGAAAGTTCTCGCCATGCGCTTGCTCTAACTTGGCGGTCGTGCTTGGCAACTTTTTGATGGTTTTCGCCGATAAGGTACGGGCCTTGTTGATGTGCAAAATTTCCCCAGTCAAGCATCATAACGCCTTTGAAAACTAAACCGACTTTCGCACCACCACGAAGTTTTAAGAGTTTTTCGGTAAATTCTAAAGTTTCCTTAAACGCGTCAAATCTCATAAACGGATAATAGTCGTAGGGGAATTCGCCACAGTCTTCCCATAAAATTTCTATATCTTTATGCAATTTTTCAATTTTGTCAAGGTGGTTTTTAACCGAAGTTGCGTGAAGCCCGAAAATTATCCTTAAATTAGGCGTTATTTCCCAAAGTTTACCTGCAATTTCGTTAACCATATCGGTAACGATTTCAGATATAAGTTTTCCACCTACCATTTCTTCGTTTCTTTCGGTAAAGGTTTGGAAATAAATACCGTCGGCGCCAACGTCTTTATACTCGTTTACGTATCTAGAAATTGCAAGTTCTTTAGTATCTTGAATATTTTTTTCGGTTATTTCGCTCGTTCTGTTGCCAACTTCACGCCAACCCCAACTGTAACCTAAAATAACTTTAATGCCAAATTGATGGGCGTATTCTATAAGGTCTGGCATGTTAAGTGGGATATACTCGTTCCAAATAACCACTTCGTTTAATCTTAACCTTGCCATATTTTCAATATATAAGCGGTAATCGTTAGTTGAGTGCCCCCAAGTAAAAATACTTCTCGTTTCGTTATCGGGTTCTTTTGCGTAACACGCTTCTAAAAGCGGATGATTAAAAGTGCAGTCCGGCATTAAAAACGAATAGTACTTAGGAGCGTATTTAGGAACGTAATCGTCAAAGAAACTACCTACCGCGTAATATAACTGCGCTTCCGTGTGCGCGGTGAGAATTACGTAATTTCCGCTTTCATCATCGGGGGTTTTCATAACTTTAACTAAAAAACCTTTTTTAGGAACTTCATCTTCCTTTACGAAAGACTGAATAGTTTTAGAGTTTTTATAAAGGCTTATAAATATATTGTTTTTAAAAAGTTTTGCACCTTCTTTTTCAACGGGCATAGTGTAAGGCTTATAAACGCCTGCTTCTCTTAAAACGTACGCGCTAAATTCTTTAAATAAAAAGTTAATTGCTCTTTTTTGAATTCCACTATACTCAGTGTAAATAATTTTCCAGTCAGTTTGTTTCATAGTAACTCTCCTTTTTCTTTAATTATATCTTACTTTTATATTTAGCGATATAATATAACGAATTAAAAATATCGTTTTTCGAAACTTAATTATTGACAGGTAAAGGTTGCGGTTATATAATATAGATATGAAAATTTTAAGCGTAAACGAATTAGTAGAGAAAAATTACGGTTTAATATTTTTAAACTCACTTAAGCAGTTTTGGTCAACGACTAGAAGTTTTCAATGCATAAATTCCCCTAAAAAACAAAATTTATTTCTTCTTTTAGTGGGTTGCTCGGCTCGTTACGTTGAAAAGGACGGTAAAATAACGCTTTGCAAAAGCGGAGATTTAGTCTACGTTCCAAAAGGTAGTGAATATAAACTAGAACTGTTTAATTTCGAAAGTGAAAAATCGCACACTATCGGCATAAACTTTTTGCTTTACGATGAGAGTTTTGAAGAAATTTATCTTAGTAGCGGTGTTACGGTTATTGCTAGTTCTAAAACGAGCGCGCTTGAAAACTTGTTTATAGAAACGTTAAAAAACAATTCCCTAAACGATAAAAAAATTGCGCTTATGCAGATATTTTCAGCGCTTCGCGAAACGAATTTAGTTAAAAAATTTCCAAAGTTTATCATTGATAGCGTAAATTATCTAAATGAAAATTTAAGTTGTTTGCCAACCGTGAAAGAACTTGCTGGTATTGCTATGGTTAGCGAAGTTTATTATAGAAAAGTTTTTAAAGAGTGCTATCAAAAATCACCCGTTGAATATAGGAACGAGTTAAGGCTTGAAAGGGCAAAATCTTATCTTGAACACGGTGAGATTTCTATTCAAGAAATATCCGATTCACTAGGCTATGCAACGGTATCTCACTTTATAAAAGAGTTTAAAAAGCGTTACGGCTATTCGCCACTTAAATTTAGAAAATTATCTAAATAATAAAACCCACGGAAATTTCCGTGGGCTTTTTAGTTATCTTTGGCAGAAAGATTTGCAATAGTGTGGGGCGTCCATTACGTTCATGCCCGTTTGTTCGTGACTTATCTCAATAGTTGATAAGTTACAAGTATTACAATCTGAATTATGCACGCATTCGCATACGTTGCATTTTACGTTACAACATCTGTTATCCATATATATACCTCCGCTTAAATTATCGCCAAAAATACGGCTAAATATTCCCTTTTATTATAATAAAAAAATTTTTTTGAAAAACTGTCAAAAAGTGTTGACAAACGGTTAATGTAGTTGTACAATAAACTTGAAATTAGCAGTCGAGCATTTAGAGTGCTAACACTTAAAAGGGGAGTTTGCTAAAATATGGAACTTTCTGAAAGGAAGAAAAAAATACTGCAAATAGTCGTTGACGATTATATTGACACGGCAGTTCCGGTATCGAGTAAGGTTATATCTGAAAAGTATATGCAAAACGTAAGTTCCGCAACGATAAGAAGTGAACTTTCGGCACTTGAAGAACTTGGGTATTTAACACAACTGCACACGTCTAGCGGTCGCGTTCCATCGGCGGAAGCGTATAAACTTTACGTTAGCGACCTTATGGTTAAAGAGCATTTATCCAAGAAAGAACTTGATTATATAAAAGAGATATTCCTTCAAAAAGCGGATAACATTGAAAACGTTTTCAAAAACGCGTTAAAGGTTATAAGCGAACTTTCGGGATACACGTCGGTTGGCTTATCGCAAAGCGCGGTGGAAGATAAACTTAAAGAGATTAGGTTTTTCCGTTTCCGTGAAGACAAGGCGCTCGTTTTAATCGTAACAGAACTTAAAATATTAAAGGATAATTACATTGATATCCCTAAAGAGATGACTGACGCGCAACTTGACGAAGCAAATGCGTTTATCAACAGGCTTTTCAAGGAAAAATCGTTTGAAGAAATTTGCAATTTAGAAGTTGATTTTGACGAGAGTTTTTCTGGTTACAAAACGATATTCGTAAACGTTATCGACGCGCTTAAAGCGTATTTTACCGCGAAAGAAGACAGTAAACTTATGATAGACGGGCAGGATAAAATTCTTCGACATAAAGACTTTTTAGACGTTGATAAAATAAAAGAATTTTTAGAAGTGGTAACTAGTAAAGACAAACTTTTAGATATCATGACCGAAGATAACCGTGAACTTAAAATCAACGTAAAAATCGGGTCTGAAGGTTACGAGAAGTTGCCGAAAGACAGTTCGCTGGTTACCGCATCGTACTCGGTGCACGGTAAAAAAATAGGAACGTACGGCGTAATAGGACCGTCTAGAATGGACTATCAAAAAGTCGTTGCGGTACTTGAAAACGTTGGAAGAATAATCGAGAGTATATTAGCAGATAAGGAATAATAAAATGGAAGAGAATAAGGTAGAACAAACTAAAAAACCGACCGTTAAGGCGCTTTTAGCCGAAAACGAGCAGTTAAAAAAGGAACTTGAAGTATCAAAGGCGGAAACGCTTGCAACGAAAGATAGTTGGCTAAGAACCGCTGCTGACTTTGAAAATTTTAAAAAGAGAAATCAAGATACGAGAATAAACGCCTACAAAGATGGTAAAATAGATATTATCAAAAAAATTCTCGTTATAGGGGACACGCTCGATAGAGCAGTTTCAATGAATTTAGATGAAAAGACGCTAGAAGGCTTAAAAATGATAGCCCGCCAGTTTAGTGAAACTCTTGAAGCGGAAGGCGTTACTGAAATAAACCCAGTAGGCGAGCCGTTCGATCCAAACTTTCACGAAGCGATAATGCAAGCACCAAAAGGTGAAAACGAAATTCCAAACACCGTTAAACAAGTGTTTTTAAAGGGATATAAATTAAACGATAAAGTTATCCGTTACGCTCAGGTAGTAGTAATTGGAGACTAAACTAAAATATAAGGAGATTAAAATTATGAGTAAAATTATTGGTATTGACTTAGGTACTACAAACTCTTGCGTAGCCGTTATGGAAGGCGGTGAGCCGGTAGTTATTGCAAATGCTGAAGGCGCTAGAACGACTCCTTCGGTAGTAGGTTTTCAAAAAGATGGGGAAAGACTCGTTGGTCAAGTAGCAAAGCGTCAAGCAGTTGCTAACAGCGATAGAACGGTTATTTCTATCAAGCGCCACATGGGTTCTGACTATAAAGTGGATATTGACGGAAAGAAATATTCTCCGCAAGAAATTTCCGCAATGATACTTTCCAAACTTAAAAAGGATGCGGAAAGTTATCTTGGCGAACCTGTAAAAGACGCGGTTATCACTTGCCCTGCATACTTTAACGACGCGCAACGTCAAGCGACGAAGGACGCTGGTAAAATCGCAGGCTTAAACGTATTAAGAGTTATCAACGAACCGACTGCAGCTGCACTTGCTTACGGCTTGGATAAGGACACCACGTCTCACAAAGTTATGATTTACGACCTTGGCGGTGGTACGTTCGACGTTTCTATCTTAGATATAGGTGACGGCGTGTTTGAAGTTTTAGCAACTAGCGGTAACAACATGCTCGGTGGTGACGACTTCGATAAGAAGGTTATGGACTATCTCGTTGACGAGTTCAAGAAGAAAGAAGGCATTGACCTTTCCAAAGATAAAATGGCAATGCAACGCTTAAAAGAAGCGGCTGAAAAGGCTAAAATTGAACTTTCTTCAATGACTTCAACTAACGTTAACCTTCCGTTCATTACTGCTGACGCCAACGGACCTAAGCACTTAGATGAAACTATTACTAGACAAAAGTTTGACGCGCTTACTTCCGACTTAGTTGAAATGACTATCGAACCTATCACTAAATCTTTAAGTGACGCAGGTCTTTCTTATAGCGACCTTGCAAAAGTTATTATGGTTGGTGGTTCTACTAGAATTCCCGCAGTCATTGAAAGAGTTAAACAAGTAACTGGCAAAGAACCGTTCAAGGGCATCAACCCCGACGAATGCGTTGCTATCGGCGCGGCAATTCAAGGTGGCGTACTCACGGGCGAGGTTAAAGACGTTTTACTTTTAGACGTTACTCCGCTTACCTTAGGTATCGAAACTTTTGGTGGCGTTTGCACTCCGCTTATTGCAAGAAATACTACTATCCCTGCAAAGAAATCTCAAGTATTCTCTACCGCGGCGGATAACCAACCCGAAGTTACTATCCACGTTTTACAAGGTGAAAGAAAGTTCGCAAAAGACAATAAGACCTTAGGTCAATTTAACCTTACTGGTATTGCTCCCGCTCCGCGTGGAATTCCTCAAATTGAAGTAACTTTCGATATTGACGCTAACGGTATCGTTCACGTAACCGCAAAAGACCTTGGCACTCAAAAGTCTGCAGACATTACTATCACTTCTTCAACTAACCTTAGTGAAGACGAAATCAATAAGGCTGTTAAAGAAGCAGAACAGTATGAAGAAGAAGACAAGAAGAGAAAGGAAGCCGTTGATAACAGAAACGCGCTTGACGGCATGATTTTCCAAATGGAAAAGGCTCTTAAAGAAAATGGAGACAAACTTCCCGAAGAAGACAAGGCTAAACTTGAAGACCTTATAAAGGAAGCAAAGACCGAACTTGAATCTAACGACAACGATAGAATTAAAGCGGCTACTGAAAAACTTTCTAACGAAGCGCAAGCAATTTTTGCTAAACTCTATCAGCAAGCCCAAGCAGAAGGTGCAGCACCTAACGCTGACGGTGACGGGGATACTGAATTCCATCAATCCTAATCTATGAACAACTTACTTTCCATCGCCGATTTTTCATCGGCGATGGTACATAATTTACAATCACTCGGCGTTTGGTATTTATAATACTTAACGCCTTTGGCGTTATAACAACACTTTTAAAAACGACTAAATTTACAGGAATAATTATGGCTAACTATTACGATATCTTGGGCGTTTCCAAAGACGCTAGCCAAGATCAAATTAAATCACAATATAGAAAACTTGCCCGTCAATATCACCCGGATTTACACCCTGGGGACGAAAAGGCGGCTGCAAAATTCAAAGAAATTAACGAGGCGAACGAAACACTATCTGACCCTGAAAAGAGAAAAAAATACGACTTTGAACTCGAAAACCCCGGAATGGGCGGTTTCAACTTTGGCGGTGACGGTGGCTTTGGTGGTTTCGGCGATATTTTCGGCGATATTTTTAGTTCCTTTACTGGCGGTTCAGCAAGCGCTAGAGCCGAGCAAAACAAGAAAGGGCAAGACGTTACCTTGGAAGTGGAACTTTCGTTTTTAGACGCTGCAAAAGGCTGTAAACGAGAGATTAAGTACTCTAGAAACGAGCCTTGCTCGCATTGTAAAGGCACGGGTGCTAAAAACGGAACGGCTTATACCACGTGTTCAACTTGTAAAGGCTCAGGTCAAGTTCAATACGTTACTGGCGGTGGTTTCTTCCGTTCAATTAGCGTAAAGCAATGTTCAGACTGTAAGGGAACTGGCAAGAAGATTACTGAAAAGTGCGATAAGTGTCAAGGAAAGGGTTACAATAAAGTAACGACTACCGTAACGCTTGATATCCCTGCAGGCGCGGACAATAACTCTTATATGAGAAAGCGTGGTTACGGCAACGCATCCACCGTCGGTGGTGAGCCTGGCGACCTTATAGTAGTGTTCAAACTTCTACCTCACAAACTCTTTAAACGCAAGAATTTCGACCTATACGTTGAAGTTCCTATATCGTTTAAGACGGCGTGCCTTGGCGGAAAGGTATCTATTCCAACGCTTGACGACGCGTACGAACTCACTATTCCCGAAGGCACTCAAAGCGGTAAAACGATGGTAGTTCGCGGTAAAGGTATTAAGTCTAGGAGCGGTTACGGCGACTTGTACGTAAGTATCGTAGTTGAAGTTCCAACAAAACTTTCTAAGTCTGAGAAAAAGGCACTTGAACACTTTGACGACGAACTTGACGTTAAGCAGTACGAAAAAATGAAAAAGTACAAAGACGCAATGAGTTCTCTGTACGGAATAGACGAATAACAAAATAAAAAAACCTTCTCAAAAATGAGAAGGTTTTTTGTTTTATAAAGTTTTACATAAGTGATAAACACGCAGTCATATAACAAAGACCACAAGTACAAAACGATAGGGTAGCGAGCGAAACTGCAACTATGTTTAAAATTAACGCTGCTGTTGCCATACCACCCGGATATTTCTTGCCAAAGTCAATAGCAAAAATTAAACCTACGATAGACGCCGCAACCGATACGAGCGACATTGCGCCAAACCAACACGCACAGCACGCTACTATGCCGAGAACTAAACTTGCAATTATATATCCTTTTGCTTTATTATTCAACGCTGTTTTCCCCTTTGTTACTCTGTGGCGTCTCCGCGCTTTCAACCGGCTTTTTAAATTTTTTGTTATAAATAATTATTGCAACGATTAAAGCGATTACTAGTAAAATGCTTATCCATTGCGAAGTTGAAACGCCAAGGAAACCACCGCGTTCTTTATCGCCACGCAAGAATTCTAAGCAGAAACGAAGTATTCCGTAGCCGATGATGTAACCTACCGTAGTTGCGTAACTGTTGGGCTTTTTAAAGAAAATATAGAGTAGTATTCCAAATAAGATAAGCAAGCAACACGCTTCGAGTAGTTGAACTGGAAATCTTGGAACACCTAAAAAACCTTCGGTTGGGTTGTCCGCATGAGTGTAGGTATAAGAAAGCCAACCGTCGTAGGGGATACCGTAGCAACAGCCTGCAAAGAAACAACCAACTCTACCAAACGCGTGGCCGAGTGGAAGGACGGCAGCGGCAACCGAGATATACGGTTTTAAATCGACTTTACAAACCACACAGTATAAAATTAGAGCAACGAGACCGCCTATAAGACCACCGTAGAATACGAAACCGCTTTGTAAAACGGTCATAATGCCTTCAAAAAGCGGGGGTCTAACGAATATGAAATATTCCATAATCGTTTTAAACGACGTAAAAATAGAGAGTAATTTTGCTCCAACGAACGCGCCTATAATAATAAAGGCAACGCAACACATAAAATCAAAGAATTCAAGATTTACCTTTTTAATAAGGAGTAGTGCAAGGCAAACCGAGCAAATACCGCCTATCATAATCAAGAAACCGTAAACTGGGATATCTCTTCCTAAAAAGGTAAAACATATATTAAATAAATAATTCATATTATTGTTTCCGTAAAATAAATTTTTAAAGTATAAAGGCGGTTTAAAAATAAACCGCCTTTATCTTTAAGGATTTTGTTTTTGATTACTTACCAAGACTTGCGCCAGCTTTGATAAGATCAGCAACGTCAGACCAGCCTTCTGCTACACCTGCTTTCTTAAGTTCTACACAAGTGCAAACTTTGCAAAGACCGCAAGAAAGAGCGAAGATCGCAGCAAAGCAGATACCGATGATACCAACGATAAGGCCTGCTTTAGATAAACCGCTTGCTTGACCAGCAGCTTTGAGTTTCTTGCCAGATACAGCAGAGAAAACAAGACCGATGATTGCGAGAGCGAGTGCAGCGAAGTTGAAGATAGGATTAAGAGTTGTAGAAAGAGCTACAAAGCTAAGAACTAAACCAACTACCGATGCGATAAAGCCTACGATAGAAAATGCCTTCATGATGAAACCTCCTATGTATTTTTGTTTAATAATAAACTAATGTTATTATACGCCTAATTTACTCACAAGTCAACTGAAAAATGATAAATAAAATAAAAAATTTTCACATTGTTTTCATTATTGTGCAGGTGTTTAAAAACTGCAATAGTTTGCCTATCTTTTACGACTTATTGCCGTCTTCTTTATCAAACAACATCCTCTTTTCAATAAATAATGCAACGAAAGTTACGGTAAAAGCGATAGTTAAAACCATTAAAACGTTGTTAAAGTGGCGCTTTCCGTCACCGCCTGCAATAATCATCGTTTCGCTAGATGAGGAAACTGAACTTATAGTCTCGCCGTTTAAGTATCCAGAAACGATATATCCGTATGGAGTAGCACCGTCGTCTATTGAAATTAGAGACATCGTAGTTCCGTTAAAATCAACTTGTTTAAGAACGGTTACAACTTCGCCTTTATCGAGCGTTGAAATTTTGTAATTATCATCAAATATCGGCTTTGCAAACACGCTGGTTTCGTTAGAAATGACGCGTGTTTCGTTTTTTGAAGTTACTGAAATATCAAAGTCTTCATAATAATTAGAGCCGATAATTGCGGAAGTGAACTTTAAGTTTGGAGCATAGTCTACGTCGGTTTTTCTAACGAGTGCAACGAATTTTTCAGAGTAGGAAACCAAATAGTAGTTATCTATCTCGTCAACGATGAAGTAGACTTTATCGGCACGTGGGTTAGTAACAGGGGTTATCGTTTTGAAAGTTCCGTTATCGTTATAGTCGCCAAGTGTAATTTTGAAAAGTTTTGCGTTTTTATCTATCGCAATAAACTTATTATCAACGTTTGAAATCAACTCGTCAAGATCGGTTGCCTTTCCAACGTCACTTAAATTTGCAATGCCTAAGGTATCGTCCGCCGTGTTTAAAATGCAAGCGTTTGAAAGAAGATAGCAAACGTTTGACTGATAACTTAAATCAAAGTCCTTTATAGGCATTTCAGTGTTGATTTTAAAAGTTTCAACGGTGTTAGAGCCTAATTTATAACCGTATTTATAAACGGTTTTGTTATCTAAAAGACCGTAAACGTTTCCAGCAAAGTCCGCCTTTAAAGAAGTAAAATGCTTGTCAACGCTTTGCAAAGTGGTTATCGCACCGCTACCGTACTTGATAAGTTTAGTATCTGCCGAGTTCGGTGTTTCGCCAACGTTTAAGTAGAAATTACCAAAAACGTCAACACAAGCGTTGATGGCAACGCCCTTAATTTCCGTTCCATCATTGATCTTTTGAACGGTTATCTTGGATAAGCCGTTTTCTTCGGTGGGAAGGATAATCTTTTTAATATTAACGGCGTTGTAGCCAAACTGTAAGAGTGCGTAGTCGGTGTAATAAAACTCTCCGTCTAGGTAAAATAGTGAAGTTACCGATTCACTTTCCGTTTCAAACACGGGTTCAACCACGCCGTTTTCTATATTATATAATGAAAGGAGTTTCCCGTGATATATTGCAAGGTGTGTGTCAGAACAAGCAAAGAACTTAACGTCAAGCCCTTCGTTTTCTTTATAAATAGGTTCAAGGCTTATCGATAAGTGGCGTTTCATAGCCGTTTTGTCAAGCGAAGTTCTAACTATTCTCTTATACGATATGCCGTTTTCATTTTGAGCGCCGTCATCAAGCGCGTAAACGTAATTTTCAGATAGTGATATCTTTGAAACGTTGTTCGTAAGCCTATAATCAGCCGTTGATTCGGTGGTTATTGCAAACTCGGTAAACTCTCCGCTTGGCGTTAACGCTTGAACGCATTTAACGGTTGAGTCGGCAACGAGTAACTTTCCGTTCATAACCGTTATACCTTGCGGGTTAGTTACGTAGCCGAGTTTATCCGCGTTTTGAGTAACTTCGGTTATCTTTTCAAGAGTTTCGCCCTTGCCTTTTTTAACTCTATAAATACCGCTTGCCGATGTTAGATAAACGTAACTATCAAGTTCAGTCATATAGTTAACGTCAACCGTAACGTCCGCAACTACGTAGGACGTGGACGACGCTGTGTCAAAACAATATAATTGCCCGCCGTTTAGATAGTAAACGTTGTTTTCGCTTGAAATAAAAGCGTTTTTCGTTGCAAACTTGTGAGTTGACGCCTCGGTAAACGTGGGAACGCCACCTATTAACTCAACTTTATAAATAACGATAGTGTTGTTGGTGTTCGTGATAAGGAAATTACCTTGAACCATGAAAAAGTTTGAGCTTGTTACGCCTGTAAACGATGGTGCTTCCGTAAGGTTATCGGTGGGAACGCTATATAGCCTTGAACTTGAAAGATAGAATATAAATCCGTTCCACTCGGTTGCGTGTGTAACGTTATAAATCGTCGGGTGGTCGGGAATAGCAAAATAGCGTTTGGTGTGTGGGTTGTAAACGGAAATTCTATCAAATAGCGAAGTTCCGTCTAAATTGCCGATGTGTTCGGAAATTACCATATAACCGCTACTAGAATACGATACTGAAACGGGCGACTTTAAGTCGTAGAGTTGGAGGGCGGAGGACGGCAAGAAAGTATCAACTTGTAAAGGCGTGCTACTTTCCGCTTTAACGCGTGAAAAATTATCGGATAGCGAAACTGCCACCGATAAAAAAGCAAAAGATATAATCGTTAAACAAAAAATCAAAAACTTCTTCATGCGTTTACTCTTTATAATTTCTTAAGTAATAGTATAACATCAAATTACTTTTATTTCAATAATTTTTACTCATTTATTTTTTATATTTTTATTTGGTCAAAGCCTGTCACTATTGACGGGTTATTATTTAATTGAAAATACGAACAAATGTTCGCAAATATAAAATTGTACGGCTAATTTTAGCGTAAGTCAACGGTATGTGACCGAAAAAAATCATATTTTGTTCAAAAATAAATTATTTCGTTCAAAATTGTCATATTCAGTTGTCTTTTGTCGCTTTCTTCCTTAAAATTAAGTTGTGAATTTTAAAAAACGCGGGCAATAAAAAGGAGGTGGCACGCATGCAACAATACGCAAAAACGATACTTACTGCTTATCCGTTATTAAACGGATATATTACACAAATTGAGAATTTAATACGCAAAAAAGCGAGAAATTCCTTTTATTTGCGGTGCGATACCGTTTCTTTTGCCGAACAACTTATAAGGCTTGGCGAGATTAGAAAAGACCTTTTTGAACTAATTTCCGTCGTGCAAGAAACGCTACTTTCTCAAACGGAGTACGATAGGACCTTAATTTCGTACAAATATTTTGGAATTAAGCCAAGTTATGAAAATTTTGACCTTAGTTCTAGAAATTATTTTAGAAGACAAATAAAAGCCCTTGATAAATTTTCAAAGGCTTTAGAGTGTTCTGGATACGGTAAAGAGTGGTTTCAAAATAAGTACTTAAAAATAGCGTTTATCTCGGGAATATACAAAAAGACACTTCTTGAAGAAGGTAAAAAACACGTCAGAGAAAACTTTGATTAATTATTCGCTATGCAATAACCTAGTGTTTAAGAAAATTCATTTTGCTCTTCTTCCGTCTTGTTTTTAGTGGGTTTAAACAAAAAGTAAACTACTGAAATAGTAACTATTGATATTGCAACTATTATTACGATTTGAAGCCTTTCACCAAGCGCTGAAGATGCGGTGAACGTCGGTTTTTCATCGGTTGGCGAACTGGTTTCGCCGTCGCTCGGCATGGGGTCTTGGTTGTCGGGGATAGTGAACGGATTTAGTGAAGTTTTGTCAATAAAGCCAAGTTTTTTGAAATAGTAAACGTAGCATAGAATGTTATCGCCGTTATCTATCTCGCCGTAGTAGTATAAAATTTCGTTTTTAGGAACGTTGAAATACGGTGTTTGTAAAGTTATATCGTTAAACAAAACGTCGTTTACGTCCGTTGAAACTTTTATAACGGAGTAAGGCGTGGTGGGAACGTAATCAACGAAAGTAAGTTCACTTTCTCTTGCGTAGCCGTAAATAGTAGGGTAGTTTCCGTTGCCGTAACTTACTTTAACCGCACCGCTATTTGAGTTTTCAACTTTTAAGTAGTAGCCAAACGGAATTGAAAACAACGGTTCTTGAAAACTCGCGTCTTGATAAATATAGACGCCGTCTTGCAAAACTCTTGCGTAGTTTTCCGTTTCGGCAAGTGCAAGTTTTTTAGGCAAAACGGTTGCAAAACATAAAATTATGCACGAAAAAATAATCAATATCGTTTTAAAGGTACGCATACAAGCATTATAGAACGAGCAAACGCTTAAAAATTATCGTAATGTGTTAAATTTTGTTAGATTTAGTCAAATGGATGAAAAATTACTTAGTGAAATTAAAAAAATTGAAAGCGAACAGCAAAGAAGATATAAAAACAACTTAATATTCCGTTACAATACGGGCGCAAAAAAACACAAAAAGCAAATTGCCTTTCACAAGTGCAAAAAGCGAAACAGGTGGGTCTTTGGCGGTAACCGTAGCGGAAAGACGGAGTGCGGTGCGGTTGAGTCGGTGTATATGGCAAGGGGTATTCATCCGTATAGGAAGAATAAGGATAACGTTTTCGGGTGGGTAGTGTCGCTATCGCAACAAGTTCAGCGCGACGTTGCTCAGGAAAAGATTTTAAAGTACTTAAACCCCGACTGGATTGAAGACGTTACTATGTCGTCAGGGAAGAAAGACAATTTAAGTTTGGGCGTTATCGACCAAATAAAGATAAAAAACGTGTTCGGTGGAATAAGTACCATAGGTTTTAAAAGTTGCGATCAAGGTAGGGAAAAGTTTCAAGGAACGTCGCTTGATTTTGTTTGGTTTGATGAAGAACCGCCCAAGGATATCTACGACGAGTGCCGTATGAGAGTTCTTGATAAAAAGGGCGATATCTTCGGAACGATGACGCCACTTAAAGGTTTAACGTTTATCTACGAAGAAATATTTTTAAATAAATATAACCAAAGTGAAGTGTGGTACGAGTTTATCGAGTGGGCGGACAACCCATACCTTAGCAAAGCGGAAATTAAACTTTTAACCGCAAGTATGAGCGAAAGCGAACTAAATTCTCGGCGCTACGGACTATTTCAAAGCGATACCGGCCCAGTTTATAGCGAGTTTAACGAAAACGTTCACGTTATCGAGCCTTTCGACGTTCCTATCGACTGGCAAGACAATATCTCTATCGACCCAGGTCTTAAAAACCCGTTATCTTGCCACTTTTACGCGGTTGATTACGACGATAACGTCTACGTTATTGCCGAGCATTACGAAAGGGGACTTTCCGTTGAAGAACACGCTGAAAAAATTAAGGCAGTGGCGAGTAAGATAGGGTGGCATAGGCGGTTTGACGGAAAACTTTCCGCGCTAATTGATTCCGCTGCAAATCAAAAGACTTTGGCGGGGGCTAAAAGCGTTTCAGAACTGTTTTACGACAACGGCATCTTAGTTAACACAAACGTCAACAAAGATTTGTTTACGGGCATTAATAGAGTAAAGTCTTATTTTAAAAACGATAAACTATTTATCTTTAAAAACTGCGTTAACTTAATAAGAGAAATTAAGGCTTACCGCTGGGGCAAGGAAGACGTTCCTATAAAGAAGGACGACCACTCGCTTGACGAACTTAGATACTATATTATGACGCGCCCTAAAAACTCACCGCCAAAACCATATAAAAGTGAAGTTGTTTTAAATAAAGAGAAGTTAATAAGGCGGTTATCAATAAAAAATAGAAGATATGAAAAATGAGAAAAGC
>JAZSOI010000006.1:0-71470 GCA_045536835.1 Christensenellaceae bacterium | reverse complement strand
AAGTTTCACGTCTTCAACGTACGACGCAACGTATCTTGGGCAAAGTTCAGTATCTTTAACTTCAACCGTCAACTTATCTTCGGTCTTAAAATCAGCGGTAGAATAAGTGATTTTAGGCATTTTTAAAGGTTTGTTTAAAACGGCAGCAACTTCCCTTGCTAAGCCTAAAATACTGTGACAGTCCGGCCTGTTTGCCGTAACGCCGATATCGAAAATAACTTCGTCAAGCCCAACGATAGGTTTAATATCGTCACCGTTATTTAAAGAGTTATCAAGTATCAAAAGACCGTCGTACGACGCACCCTTATACATCTCTTCAGTAACGCCTATTTCTCCGCCTGCGCAAAGCATACCGAACGAATCGTAACCGCGAAGTTTGCCAGCCTTTATAGTCATAACGCCTTCGATGGTAACGTGATCTTTAGCGGTAGCGTAAACGGTAGCGCCAACGAGCGCAACGGGGGCTTTAATGCCAACCTTAACGTTGTCTGCACCACAGCAAATTTGGAAAGTGCCGTGCTTACCACAGTCAACCGTGCAAAGATGTAAATGAGTGTCGGGAATTGCTTCGCAAGTTAAAACTTCGCCTACAACGACGCCCGAAATATCCTTGCCGTTCTCTATTACTTCTTCAACTTCAAAACCGCAAGAAAATAATTTATTTTTAAGTTCTTCAACCGAGATATCCGAAATATCTACGTAATCATTAAGCCAATATAATGGAAGTTTCATGTTTTCACCTATTTTACTTATATATTAGTTATCGTTCGTATCTTACTTGAATTGTTTTAAGAATCTTATATCGTTTTCAAAGAACAATCTAATGTCGGGAATTTTGTATTTAAGTATTGCAATACGTTCAATACCCATACCGAACGCGTAACCTGAATACTCTTCGCTATCAATTCCACAACCTTCTAAAACCTTTTTGTTTACGATACCTGCGCCGAGTATTTCTATCCAGCCAGTACCTTTACAAAGTTTACAGCCTTTGCCGTGGCACTCTGAACACGAAACGTCAACCTCAACGCTAGGCTCGGTAAACGGGAAATAAGACGGACGTAATCTAGTTTTAGCGTCTTTACCAAACATAATCTTACAGAACTCGTCCAAAGTTCCTTTAAGGTCGCAAAGCGTGATGTTCTTGTCTATGACAAGACCTTCCATTTGGTGGAACATCGGCGAGTGAGACGCGTCGTCATCCGAACGATAAACTTTACCTGGGCTTAAAATCTTAATCGGGGGTTTTTTGTCAAGCATTACCCTAACTTGACCAGCCGACGTTTGAGTTCTAAGCAAGATGTTATCGTTTATATAGAAGGTATCTTGCATATCTCTTGCTGGGTGATCTTCGGGAATGTTAAGCATTTGGAAATTGTAGTAATCTTCTTCAATTTCCGGACCTTCAAAGATTTCAAAACCCATACTCGTGAACGCATCGATAAGTTCGTTTTTAACGAGCGTTAAGGGGTGTAAAGTACCCGTTTCACGCTTTTTAGACGGCAAAGTAATATCTATCGCTTCATCTAAAAACGTTTTTTGAAGTTCTAGTTCTTTAAGTTCTGCTTCGCGCTCGTCGTAACACGAATCAATTGCGGTTCTTAAATCGTTGACGAGTTTACCAAAAGCAGGTCTATCTTCCTTAGGAATATCTCTCATACCCTGCATAAGTTTGGTAACTTCGCCGTTTTTACCTTGGTATTTAACCTTAACGTCGTTAAGTTCTTTAACGGACGTTGCGGATGAAATATCGGCTTTTGCATTAGATAAAATAAGATCTAATTTTTCGTTCATAATCTCTCCTTAACATTATAAAAAGCGCCCCTATATAAGGACGCTTTTTGCGTGGTACCACCTTAATTTATGCACGATACAATCGTGCACCTTAATCGTTATAACGTAACGAACGGCTCGGCTTACTATAAGTTCAGCTTGCGACTCAAAAGTGAATAACGTTTTATCAAACGCAGTCGGCTCTCAGCAAACGCCAACCTCTCTTTCCGTTAACAAAAACGTCAGTCTTTCTCACAGTCTTTAAATATATAACTAGATTATATATTCAAAACTAAACTTTGTCAATCGTTTAAACCCATTTTTGAGCCGAAAATACCGTTCCTGCAAGATAAACCTCGGGAACTTCGCCGATAATTATATTATCGTAGAGCATAACGGTTATATTGTCGGATAAATTTTTTCTTGAAACCCTAGTTACAACCGAAACGTCGGGTGTAACGCTTAAATACAAGGTATGGCGCGTTTGGTTTATCCCTGCACTTTCAAACTTTGAAATAACGTCACACTTTACCGAGTGAATTGCAATTAACTTCATTTTTATAGGTCTACCAAAGCCTTGAATTAACTTAATACCTGTAAAAACGCCGAGCGGAACGTCAACTCCGCGATTTACGTACTCGGTCATATACACACTAACGTTTTCAGCAAGCGACGTCGTTAAGGTATTAAACTTATACGAATCGCTAGTTATCATTGATATTTTACCGCTACTATCTTTGTGAACGGTAAATAGTTCTTCATAATTAAACTTATCGTCAAGCGTTTTTTCAATAGCGTAATACGACGCAGTAGAAAGCACACCTTTATAAGACGCCTCTCCTATTTCAATAAGCATTCTGTTTGAAAACGAATAAAGCGATAAGAACACCGCTAAAAACAATAGTGCAAACGCAATCTTAATACCCTTTTTACGCTTTTTCTTTCTCTTCATACTATTAAGTATGATAAAAAACATTATTTGAGCACTAAAAAACTCTCGCAAAACGCGAGAGTTTTAAATTAAATGATATATTTATCGTCCTTTTTAGGCGCGTTGTTTAGTTCTTCACGCTTAGCGTCATAACCGTTTCTACCAAGAAGCGCATAAGTTGCGTTCTTGCCGTTTTCAACACCAGGTTGATTATAAGTATCAATACCGAGCATTTCGCCCATATAAGCCGTTTCAAGTTCAAAGAAGAAAAGAAGTTGACCTAAGGTATATGCGTTTAACGTGGGAAGATAGATAGTTCTGTTAAGTCTATTTTTAACCGTTAACGCGTATTCAGTTGCAACTCGTTCCGCTTGAATAAGCTCGTTCATAGTGTGACCGCAAAGGAAGTTAACATCGGGAATATCTTCGCAACCATCGGGAATTTTAACGATTTTTCTATATTCATCAACCGCTAAGAACGTTGTAACTTTATCAAACGGACCTTCGGTATATAACTGAACTTGGCTGTGTTGATCGGTAACGCCGAGCGCCTTAACCGGAGTTTGACCAGCGTAAACTAAATTACCCTTTTTATCAACTTCTTTGCCGATACTTTCAGCCCAAAGTTGACAGTACCAGTCGGCAATATATTTAAGCCCGTCTGCATACGGCATCATAACCGAGATGTTTTTACCGCGATTAAGTGCAATGTATGAAAGTAACGCACTAATAAGCGCGGGGTTTTTATATAAATTATCTGTCGAACAGAGTTCGTTCATAAATTTAGCGCCGTCTAAAAACTCGTAAATATCAACGCCGAGCACCGCTGCGGGAAGTAAGCCAACTGGTGAAAGTTCTGAAAATCTTCCGCCAACGCCGTCGGGAATATAATAGGTTTTATAACCTTCTTTCTTAGCAATTTTAATAAGGTTACCCTTTGAACTTGACGTAGTCGTAATAATATGATCTTTCGCTTTATCACCGAGTTTTTTTGTCAAAATATCGTTGATTATGAGATATTGCGTCATTGTTTCACTTGTTGACCCACTCTTCGTGATAACGTTAAACATAGTATTTTCAACGTCGATAACGTCTAAAAGCGCAACCATTCTTTCTGGATCTACGTTATCTTCAACGTAAAACTTAGGTCCACCCCTTTTTTCATCGGGTAAATCGTTGTAATGAAGATGGCAAAGTGCTTGGAACACCGCGATAGGACCGAGTGCCGAACCGCCTATACCTAAAACTACGAAATATTTACAGTTTTTTCTAATATCGTTTGCACACGCTACGATATCGTCGATTTCAGTCTTATCGTAATTTACGAGGTCTGCCCAACCAGTCATACCCGTTCCGCGAATACTTTCAAACGAATTATACGCGCTTTTAGCAAAACTTTCGTTGTTTGCAATATCTAAATCAGTTATACCTTCTTTTGCGCCAACGAAGTTGTCCATCATGTTATTGTAGTCAAATCTTAATTTTTGCTTAGTCATAATAACTCCTTATATCTAAAATATTTTATATTTTAATTCTCTTAAATAATCAAGGCTCTCTGTAAACTCGGATATCTCACCGTAATCGCCGGAATAAACTTCGATTAACATATCGCCGTTAAATCCAACACCCTTGAGCCTTTTAAACAAATCTTCAAAATCAAACGTTCCTTTACCTGGCAAACAAATTTTACCGTCTTCCGTAACGTCTGATAGATGAACGGTTAAAATTGAATCGCCCATTTCTTCAATATAATCTTTGTAACTGTCGCCTGAAATTCTCGCTTGCTTTACGTCTAAACACGTTTTAAGTCCGTTTAAATATTTTGAAATTTCTTTGTAAAAACCAACGTGATTATAGTACGCCCACTCAACGTTTTCAAGGCAAAGCTCAACCCCACGTGAAAGTGCAAAATCTTTGACTTTTTCCATCATTTTGGCGATTTTTTCATATTCGTTATACAAGATATTTTTCTTAAATCTTGCAATGCCGTGAAGCGTGTAACACTTGGCGTTTAAAATATTTGCAACCTTTAAGCAATTATCAAATATATCGTACGCATCTTTCAACGCTCGTTCACTTTGAGAAAATAGTTGCGGTTCAAAGTGAGTATTTAAAGTGTGAATTGAGTGAACGGTTAAACCACCCTTTCTTTCCTTTAAAAGTTTAGCAAAATCCTCGTTATACTCCGAGTAAGTCCCTAAAAATACTTCGCACACGCGCGCGTCTATTTTATTAAGCGTTGAAACCGCGTCTTCATTAAACTGACGTTTAAATAGCGACGCCGTTGAAATTCCTATCTCCATATTATCCCTTCTCGTAAGTAACTAATCCGTCTCTTCCAACAACTGTTACGGTATCTCCACGAACAATTTCGCCCGAAATTATCGCATCGGAGAGTAAATCTTCAACGTAACGTGAAATCGCTCTTTTAATGTTTCTTGCGCCGTATTCAGCACTAAAACTATCGTTTACTATAATGTCCATAGCGGAATTATCGATAAAGAGTTTATAGCCTTGCGCGTTTACCCTGCGGATAAGTTCGTTTGCTAAAATATCGGCAACGTCGTAGCAGTCTGATTTCGTTAAACTATTAAACACTACTATTTCGTCAAGTCTATTTAAAAATTCCGCTTTAAAATGACGCTTTAAATCGTCGTTTACGGCAATTTCGGCGCTATTTTCACCAAAACCGAACGAATTTGCTTGCTTGTGTGAATAGCCAACGTTAGAAGTTAAGATAATAATAGTATTTTTAAAGTTAATAAGCCTACCTTTGTTATCGGAAAGTCTTCCCTCGCCCATAATTTGAAGTAAAACGTCGTAAATTTCAGGCGAAGCCTTTTCAATTTCGTCAAAAAGCACCACCGAATAAGGATTTTTTCTCACTTTTTCAGAAAGTAGACCTTCTTGCTCGTAACCAACGTAGCCAGGTGCTGAACCTATCAACTTATTAATAGCAGTTTTGTCTTGATACTCGCTCATATCAAAGCGAATAAGCGAATTTTTATCACCAAAAACGCATTCCGATAACGCCTTTGCCAGTTCAGTTTTACCAACGCCCGTAGGACCAACGAAAAGGAAAGTACCTATCGGTTTATTTGGATCGTTAACGTTTGCACGGGAACGCCTAACCGCCCTTGAAACGCACTCAATCGCCTTTGTTTGACCGACTACTCGTTTCATAAGCTCGTCTTCAAGCGACATAAGTTTAGAACTATCTTCCGAAGATAAGTCCGCAACTGGTATTTTAGTCCAAACGCTAATGAGTTTTTTAATATCATCTTCACTAACGCAAGGGTCAAGTTCACTTCTTTTTACGTAATCTTTTTCCTTTTCTACTCTAATTTGCGCTACTAGTTCGCTAATTTTAGCCTCGTACTCTTGCGCTTTAAAGGTGTCGTCTCTAGAAATTGCGTAGTCACGTTCGGCAATACATTTATTTATTTCGTTTTCCAAGTAAATTATCGCCGATGGTGTTGAAGTAATTTCAACGTGCTTTTTAGACGCCGCTTCATCAATTAAATCAATCGCTTTATCGGGTAAAAATCTTCCAATTACGTAGCGATCGGAAAGTTTAACTGCGGATACAATCGCCTCGTCTTTAATAATAATTTTGTGGTGAGACTCGTAAACGGGCTTTAAACCCCTTAAAATCTCAATGGCAACGTCAACGGAAGGTTCTTTGATTTCAACTGGTTGAAAACGCCTTTCTAACGCCCCATCCTTTTCAATGTATTTGGTATACTCTTCGTTAGTCGTTGCGCCTATTACGGAAATTTCACCGCGAGCAAGCAGTGGCTTTAAAAATTCAGCGGTATCGAATTTTCCCTCACTCGTTGAGCCAGCGCCTACGATATTATGTATTTCATCGATAAAAAGTATGATATTTCCACTACTAACGACGTAATCTATCGCAGTTTTGAGCCTTTCTTCAAACTCACCGCGGAATTTAGTTCCAGATATAAGCCCTGCAATATCGAGCGAGAAAATCTTTTTATTTCTCAAAAACTCTGGAGCTTCGCCACTTGCAATTTTTAACGCAAGCCCTTCAACTACCGACGTTTTGCCAACGCCCGCTTCACCTAATAGCAAGGGGCTATTCTTCGTTTTACGTGAAAGCGTTTGAATTACTCTTGAAATTTCTTCATCTCTACCGATAACTGGGTCAATTTCGCCCGAACTTGCCCTTTCGGTTAAATAGTAACCGAAAGAATCTAACGGCGATTTTTCAGTTTTTTCATGTTTTTCAACTTTTTCATAGTTATCCGTAGAATATTCCATCGGTTTAACAGCTGGGTTAACCGCGCTTTCAACCGCTTCACTAACCGCATCTTCATCGTTTCCAGTTTGAGAAATAGGCTTTTCGGTTTGAACGGAATTTTTAACCTTTACTTTAATTCTATCAACGATGTAAGCGTATAACGAGTGAAAATCAACCCCCAAACTTCTAAGGATACTCATTGCTCTACAGTCTTCAATAGATAAAACGGCAAGCAACAAGTGTTCAGTTGACACGTATGATAATTTTAACGAACGAGCAATCTCAACCGCTGTTTTTCTAGCGCCAAGCGCCTTTGCGGTATAGCCGTTCACGTTTCTTTCTTTTAAAATTCTCTTGAGTGCGGGGAAATAATTAGCGTGAGTAACGCCAAACTTATTAAGATACGCACATGCGTCACACTTAGGCGTTTTTAAAATAGCGTATAAAATAAGTTCAGTTCCAAGATATGAAACGTTGTATTTTACTTGTAGGTTTTCAGCGGTTTTTAAAACCATGAAATATCCTTGGGTATAGTTTGACATAGTTTTCCTATTAGATTAAAGTTTTTAAATAAGCGCGAAGTTCATCGCAAAGTTCTTCATCGCGAAGACCGTATTCAATATTTGCCTTCAAGTATCCAAGCCTTGAACCCATATCGTAGCGAATTCCGTCAAAATCGATAGCCGTAACCTTGTTTTTACGGGCAAGCGCGTCTAAAGCGTCGGTAAACTGGTATTCGCCGTTGTGAGTTGGCGTTAATTTTTTAATTTCTTCAAATATTTCACTAGTTACGACGTATCTGCCAAGTGGCGAAAGAGTACTCTTAACGTCTTCAAGTTTAGGCTTTTCAGTGATTTTCGTTACGTCGTAAACGTTTTTATTTTGAGAAGAATATTCTACGGAAGCGTACTTAGGAACGTCATTTTTATCAACGTTTTTGCAACCGATTACCGTTTTTCCAGTATTATCGTACACGTCGATTAGTTGGCGAATAACCGGATAATCGTCGTTAAACATAACGTCGTCGCCAAAAAGCACGGCAAAAGGCTCGTCTTTAACGAAATCTTTCGCAACTTCAATGGCTTTTGCCGAACCGTTGAGTTCAACTTGCTCAATGAAAGATATTTTAGCCATAGTTTCGGGGTATTTAACCGCGTTATAAAAACCTGTTTTATCTTTGGCTAAAAGTTCTTCGTCTAAAACTTTTGACGCACTAAAATGTGCTTTAATTACTTCGTTTTTGTATCCTACTACGAACAAAATCTCTTCAATTCCACTCTTTATCACTTCTTCGGTGATAACTTGAATTGCTGGCCTATTTAAGATGGGTAACATTGCTTTGGGAACGGCTTTCGTGTAAGGTAAAAATCTAGTGCCGAAACCGGCAACGGGTATAACCGCTTTTTTTACTTTCAACATTTACGTCTCCTTGATGAAATATTATTAAAATTAAAACAAAAGTTTTAATATTTTTCAATCTGCATTACTTTATCTATTCTCGTTTGATGTCTTCCACCGTCAAACGGTGTATTTAAAAATACGTCTATGCACTTAATAATAAGTTCAGTTTCAGTAATTCTAGCCCCAAGCGCTATAACGTTAGTATCGTTGTGTCTTCTAGTCATTTCTGCGGAAAAAAGATCGGTAACGTGTGCGCAACGAATACCATCCATCTTATTTGCCGCAATACTCATACCTATTCCGGTACCGCAAATAAGCACGCCTTTATCCGCACTACCGTCTAAAACCGATTTACAAACCTTAACGGCATATTCCGGATAATCGCACGATTCATCGCTAAACGTACCCGCATCTATAACTTCGTGTCCATTTTCTAGTAAATATTTAATTACATCTTCCTTTGCAGGAAAACCGCCGTGGTCACAACCAAATGAAATTTTCATAATAAAACTCCCTTAATATTTTTCGTTTTTATCGTACGGCTTGCACGCTTTCGTAAGCCTATTCATAACGCCTATATCAATTTCACTACCAGTGTCAATTTTAATAGCAATGAGTACGTCGGCACACTTTTCGCCTTCAAGTAACTTATAATATAAGTTAGACGCTATTTCTTCGCCCGAAATACCCAGCAATAACTTATTTCCGCAAAGCTTATGTGAAACCTTATCGTCACATAAAAACATAGGAACTTTGCCGTCGCTTAGAAGTTTATCGTAAAACTCTTGTGCAAGCGGTAACTCGTTTCTTTCAAACAAAGCAGTTTTACACTTAGGTGTATAATGAACGTATTTCATACCGGGTGAACGAACTACGTCTTCACCCGCGTTTTGTACGTATTCGCAAGCACCTACCACCCTTTTAATCATTTCAGCGGTTACTAAACCACTTCTAAGTATTACGGGAACTGGCTTAGTTACGTCTAAAACGGTAGACTCTATACCGCCAGAACACTTACCACCGTCTAGAATAATTTCAATTTTGCCGTTTAAATCATCGTAAACGTGTTCGGCAGTTACAGGGCTCGTGTGCTTAGAAACGTTTGCCGACGGCGCGGCAATAGGCAAATCAAGGTATTTTAAAAATTCTTGGCAACCTTCGTGGTCGGGAATTCTTACCGCAAGCGTATCAAGACCGCAGGTTACGAGTTTTGAAACGAAACCTTTGTGGCGCATAACGAGCGTTAAAGGACCTGGCATGTAAGCGTTGATTAAGTCCTGAACGTAGGGGTAATCAACGTGAACGAGTTTTGTCAAATCGTAATTTTTATGAACGTGAACAATAAGCGGGTTGTCGTTAGGCCTTCCTTTTGCTTTAAAAATTCTATCGACAGCTTCGTCACTAGTCGCTAAACCACCGAGTCCGTAAACGGTTTCGGTTGGAAATGCAACAAGGTCGTTATCAAGTATAAGTTTTTTCGATAATTTCAAGGAATTATCGTTAATTTTTAAGATTTTTGTATTCATTAAAATATAGACTCGTCAGGATTTTCAGCGGGTGGCTCGCCAACTGGAATATTAGCGTAATCATCGCCGTAATCGTTATTTTCAGTTTTTGGTTTTGCAACGTATGCGGGAGGTTCTGGTGCGTTGTATACGATGTTAACGAACTTGGTTTGCTCGCCCTTAAACAAGAGTTTAAACGACTCGCATGCGCCCGAACGGTTCTTAGCGATGATAATTTCAGCCTCAGCGCGATTTTGAGGTTGAATTTCGTTATCGTCACTAGGTGCACGGTCGGGTCTATGGATAAACATAACGATGTCCGCGTCTTGTTCGATAGCACCAGATTCTCTAAGGTCGGAAAGTTGCGGTCTACGTTTACCAGTTTCACTAGCACGGTTAAGTTGTGAAAGAGCGATAACCGGAACTTCAAGTTCCTTAGCAATCATTTTAAGTCCCCTTGAAATTTCAGTAATTTCAGACTGACGCGATTCGCTAGTTTTAACTGCATTCATAAGTTGCATATGGTCGACTACGATTAAATCGAGTTTTCCACCCTGCAAACTTTTAAGTCTTCTACACTTACTCAAAATATCGGGAACGGTGGTCATTGACGTATCATCAATGAAAATTTTGGTAGAATTAAGTATTTTTTGTGCGTTCCAAAGTTTTTTCCACTCATCGGAATCAAGTTTACCCTTTTTAGCGCGTTGACCACTAACCCCACCTATTGAACAAAGCATACGCTCGGTAAGTTCAGACTTAGTCATTTCGAGCGCAAACACCGCGCAAACGGCGTTGTGGCGAACTGCAACGTTTTCAACTATGTTCATCGCAAGCGTAGTCTTACCAACTGACGGACGAGCCGCTAAAATAATTAAATTACCTTTATGTAAACCGTTAGTCAAGTCGTCAAGCGCAGTAAAACCAGTGTGTAAACCTTGAAGATAGTTCTTGTCGCTTTGAATTTTTTGAAACACTTCTAAAACGCCGTCAACGTTTTCGTTAACGTTAGTAAGCGATGAAGAATCTAACTGCTCGGATATATCGTAGATAAGTTTTTCAGCGTACGCTACCGATTTTACGCCGTTATCACTAGATTTAGCGTCTTTCGATATCGCTTCAGAACACCTTATGAGTTTTCTCAAAACGCTGTCTCTCTTAACTATGTCGAGATAATACTCGTAGTTTGCAGCGGACGGAGTACTCTTTAAAATTTCCGTTAAGTAATCGATACCACCAACCCTTTCGAGCAATGTCTTTTTCTCAGCGTTATTGATAAGGTCTACGTTATCGCCACCCTTCTTTTCATACTTAAATGGTGCACTTTTACTTAAAACGTCGATAACGGTAACTAAATCTACCGGCTTTGCGTTTGAAAGGATTTCAAACATCGCATTGAATATTAGTTTATGCGCTTCAACGTAAAAATCATCGGTTTTTACCTTGCTTGCAATTTCAAATTGAACTTCCCTATCGATAAGTATTGAACCGAGCACGCTCTGTTCGGCTTCAAGTGAATATGGAAGTACTTTTACAGTTTCTTTTGCCATAATTTTATCCTTATAAGAGTTTTTCAAATTGTGTAAGTGCGTCTTCAAACGACTTAAACGCTAATTCCATAGCGTCACCGTCTAATAAATCAACGCCGGTAAGTTTTAAAAGTTCCGTAGGCTTATCCGAGCAACCTGAAGATAAGAAATTAAAGTACTCTTTAACTTCTTTTTCACCGCCGTTTAATATCCTTTCGGCAATCGCTATTGCGCTTATTATTCCCGTTGCATATTTATATACGTAGAACGCCCTATAAAAATGTGGAATTCTTGCCCACTCGAACGAAATTTCCTTGTCAGAAACTACGCTCTTGCCGTAGTATTTTTTGTTGAGTTTAAGATATATCGAATTTAAAACTTCTTTCGTGAACGGCTCGCCCTTTTCAGCGATATCGTGAGCCTTTTCTTCAAATTCAGAAAACATCGTTTGCCTAAACAACGTCGTTCTTACGGTGTCAAGATAATAAGATAAGAAATATTTTTTAGAGTTGTCGTCGGGTGCGTTATTGATTAAGTACTTTAATAAAAGTATTTCGTTAACCGTGGACGCCACTTCTGCAACGAAAATCTTATAATCTGCCTTTGATACCGGTTGATTAGCGTTCGAAAAATACGAGTGAATAGAATGCCCAAGTTCGTGAGCAATAGTAAATACGCTGTGAGTTGTTTTATTGTGATTTAAAAGTACGTACGGATGCGAAACGTTGTAAACGCTAACGCTATACGCACCACTTCTCTTACCTTCGTTTTCGTAAACGTCTATCCAACGCTCGTTTTTAGCACGCCTTAAAAGGTTAAGATAGTCTTCCCCAAGCGGTTTAAGTCCTTCTAAAACTAAGTCGAATGCCTCTTCGTAATCGAGTTTTAAATCGGCGTTTTTAGTTATAGGAACGTACAAGTCGTACATGTGGATATTTTGGTTTAAAATATTCTTTCTATCCTCAACGTATCTATGCAAAACTGGAAGTGCTTTGTGTACGGACGAGATAAGATTTTCATAAACCTTTACGTCAACTTCTTCCGCAAATAACGCTTTAGATAGCGAAGACGGAAAATTCCTAACTCTTGACAAAAATACGTCCTTATCAACGTTGCCTTTATAAAGCGCGGTTATCGTGTTTAAAACCTTAGCGTACGCCTTGTAATAAGACTTAAAAGCCTTTCTTCTAACCGAAACGTCGGGGTTTTGAAGTAAAAGCGAATATGTTGCGTGAGTAACCTTAACGCTTTCACCGTCAACTTTAATGGTCGGGAAATCAAGGTCGACGTTATCAAGCATTGAAAACGCATCGTCGTAACCACCGTAGACTTTTCCGCCCATTGAAAGAACTTTTTCCGTTTCTTCCGATAATACGTGTGGTAAGTATTCAATAACCGATTTAATGTCTAAATCGTAGTCTTTCAAAAGGGGGTTTTTAGCAAGTTCGTCAAGTTTTTCTTTACCGAGTTTAGATAGTTCTGGATTTATAAAGGAAACTGCGGTTGAAAATTTAACCGAAACGTCCTCTATCATGCACGAAAGTTCGTTTCCTAAGGGAACTGTTCCGTCTTCGTCACGCTTAAGCATTGCGTAAACTGATAAAACTTCAAGTTCGGATACGAGAGCGTACATTTTGTCAAAGCACTCTTTAATAATTTCAGCAGTTAAGAGTTTACCCTTAAACACTGAAAAATCTATTGATTTATCAAGTTTTTTAACCCTTTCAATAAACTCTTCTTTAGAAGATAAAATCTCGTCGGTATTCCATTTGTATTTAAGTTCGATTTCGCTTCTTTTCATTAATTCTCCTTATGATATGCAAGTAAATAATTACCGCAAGTCGCAACGGTTAAAATATCGCCTTCAACTATATCGCTAGCATCAACTTCAGCGTCAACGTAAATTACGTGTTCAACGTAATCGTCAGCAAGGTCGGACCACTCTAAAATTTCAATTCTAGTACAATCTACACCACTCTTGTCAACAACGTCGCCAAAAACGCCTAAAACTGTTATCTTTTCAACGTTGCGTCTTCCACACACTGAAAAGATTAAAAAATGATAATAGCTTCTAAGTCGACCGTAAGTAAGCGTGAAGAAAATAAATGAGTACGCAACGATAAAAATTGATAACGCAAATAAAACTATCATAAGCGGAACTCTTAAATTAGTTTCAAAAGGCTCAAACGAATAATATAAAATATCCGCTACTATCGCTAAAATTGAGATAATTAGAATTAACGCGTATCTTATTTCCATGCGCTTTTTAAGTTTTGTGTATTTCTCAACGTACTCCGTCGAGTATAATTCTTTCATAATTCACCGCCAAATAACTCAACTAGTTTAAAAGTCCAACCAAAGAGTTTGGTTAAAATTTTTTTATTGTTTATAGTCCTTTGAGATACAACCCCAACTACGTATTCACTCTTAATCGCACCGTAAGAAGCACTATCGGTACTGTTTGATCGGTTATCGCCTAAAATAAACAGATAACCTTCTTCAATTTTTTGCTTGGCAATCGTCGGCGTCGTTACTGATAAATACGGTTCGTCAAGCATAACGAACTCATCAGAGCCTGCGTATTTAATATAAACTTTACCGTCGCCAGTTCCAACTTCTTCACACTTAATCTCATCACCGCCAAGCGCAATTACTCGTTTTATTATCATACCCCGTTCGGGATGATTAACGACAATAACGTCGCCGTGCTCAACTTCGCTTAACTTGTTAACGTACAAAACGTCACCCTCGTATAAAGTGTTTTCCATAGACTCACCAGAAACCCTAACGAGTACGTAAACGCTGTTAAAAAGCGAGATAGATAGAATTAAAACCAACGCGATAAAAGCGTAAATTATAAAATTGCTCCGCTCGTGCTTTTGGTTTAACAAATTATCGTACATATTTTACAAAACGACCTTTTTTAATCTCTTTTCAAAATCAGTCGTTGAAAGCATAATAATTCTTCCACACTGATTGCATTTTATTTTTATATCCGCACCAACTCTTAATACCGTCCACTCAAAAGAGCCACAGGGGTGCGGTTTTTTTGTTAAAATTTTATCTCCAACGTTAATTTTCATAAATTATAAAATCAAAAAGTTATTTATCGCAACGTTTCCAAGTGAAGAAACTGAAATTGAGTTTATATCTTCGTAGTCTTTAATCGGCATGCCAATATCCGTTTTAAATTCGGAAAACTCTATCGTTATGTTTTGCCACTTTTCTTGACCTTGTAATGTTATCACGTCTTCATACACAAAACCTGATTTAGTGTTAAGTTTAATGGTAACTTTATCGGAAACTGCCGTGTATGCGTCAAATTTTATAAACGAATTGTCGTTTAAATGCCCAGCAAACGTCTTAATTGCATAAGAAAGCACTCTATTTTTAGTAGAAATCCCAAGTATTCCAAGCGGACCGCTAACGTACGAGCGAAGTTTATCCGTCGTAAAAACTCTACTGAGTTTTCTACTTTTGAAATCGTCTATTAAAAAGGTGGTCATTAGCCTTGAAGAACTAAAAATAACGTTTGGCATCTTAGAATTAGAGTGCACGTCCAAATTTTCAAACGAAAACTTTGAACTTACCGCCATACCGTTCTCGTATTTAACTACGGCGTACGCTATTTCAAACTCAACGAAGCCGTGAAGTCTTCTTTTAAAGGTGCATTTCCCATCTTCAACTGAGTTTAAAACAGGCATAAACCAAACTCTTTCACTAGGATTAACGTCGTTACTGCACGCGTAAACGTGAACGCTTTTAACGGGATAATAGTTAGAAAATTCAACCGTGTACGAAACGTCTTCACCATCACATTCAAGCGAAAGTTTAGGCGTTGACGGAAATTTAATTCGCTTTAATGATAAGTATTTTTGGAAGAAATACTTTATGTCGTTTAAACAGTACGAGTCTAGCGTATCGGCGGAAGAATTAACGAAATTGTGCCAACATTTGTTTTGATTATTTACCCTTTGAAGCGTGTCCACCGCCCTTTCAGCATCAAACTCTAAACTGTTGGTCGCACCAACGTATAATACAGGGACGTTAACGAGTTGTGCGTAAGAATGTGCGTCAACGCCGGCAATAAACCTACAACGTTCATCGTCAAGCTCGATTTCTTCTTGAGTAAACTTGTTTACTCCTTTATACGCAAGCCATCCTGCACCAAAAGCAAAAGCTGAAGCACTAACTCTATCGTCAGTTGCAGTTAACTGCCAAGCAACGTTAGCGCCGTGTTTTAACCCTAAAACGCCAACTTTTCCGCTAGGATTATTAGAAACTGCAAATGAAACTGCATATCTTGCAACCGCACACCACTCGTACCAACACGTTTCTCTTGCAGTATTTTCAACAAATTCCATAGTGTTTCCACGAAGATCGTAGTTAGCGTATGAAATTTCATCGGGATACACGGTATAATCAGCAACTCCGTCTCTCTTACCGCATAAATCAACCGTTAACACGTTAAAACCAAGGTTAGAAAAATAACTAACCAAATCAACGTCAACACCGTTTGAAACGTCAGGAAGTATTAAAATCGTATCCGCTTTTTGATTTTTTTGCTTAGCGTAAACCCCGTAAATCCTTACTCTAGACTTATTAACTTCTCTACCAGAAAAGTAAACGTAGTTATAAACTGCGTTGCCAACGTTTTCACTCTTTAACACCGTTTGTTTAAGCGGTAGCGAGTGATTAAAGCCTTCCCATAAAGTTATTGGAGTTAAAATTTCGTTTGCCATAGTATACCTAAAATTTACGTTTAACTTTTGTTATTATACACCAATTTTAATTTTTTTGGTAGCCTTTTTGTGATATTTTATAAAATAATTTGTATTTAATAATTTGTGCGCGCGTAAAGATTTAGTGATTTTACATTTTAATCAAAATAAAATAATCTTAATATTTTGCGATTTTGTCGCATTTTTTAAATTATTTTCAATTTTATATTTTTTAGTTTTTTTAAAATTTAATAGTTGTTTAAAAATTTTACGAACACAAAATATGGTAAAAGAAAAATATTTAAAAATTTCACTTGATTATTTTTATAATTTAATATATTATTTATAATACGAAAATTATTTTGGTGGATTATGTCGTTTTGTTCATTTTCAAAAGAAAACTCAAAATCGGGTAAGACTTTTATCGATAATCAATTTATTCAAAATTTCGTACCAGACGCACCTGACCAAGCCGTAAAAGTATATCTTTACGGTCTTTACTTATGCCAAAATTCCGATTTTGCATTAGACCTTCAAGCGTTTTCTGAAATTTTAAAGATTGAACAAGACGAAATTATCGACTGTTTTAAGTATTGGGATGAATACGGTGTTTTATCTATAATTTCCGAAAACCCTTTTACCGTTCACTACTACCCTTTAAACGAATCAACTACCAAGTACAGAAGATTTAATCCCGAAAAATACGAAGGGTTTTCTAAAACAGTTCAGTCAATCATTACTGGACGTATGATTTCGGTTACGGAATATAACGAATACTTCACTTTAATGGAAAACACCTCCCTTAAACCCGATGCACTTTTACTTATAATTAAGTACTGCGCGGGGCTTAAAGGCGACAATATCGGTTATAAGTACGTTTTAACGGTAGCAAAAGAATTTATTTCTCGCGGAATAACGACTGTTGAACTCATAAATAAGGAACTTGACGGTTATTTTGTATCGTCAGGCGAACTTGCAGAAGTTTTAAAAGCGCTTAAATCGACTAAAATGCCTGAAATTGAGGACATGCAACTATATAAGCATTGGACTGAAAAACTCGGCTACGAACACTCGTTTATCCTAGAAATTATTAAAGTTTCTAAGCTTAAAACGATTAAAAAACTTGATAAAACCATAGAAGAACTCTATTCTAACAAGATTTTTGACATTAGCGACGCGAAAACTTACTTTGCAACCAAGAAAGAACTCTTTGAACTTTGCGCTGAAATATCTAAGAAATTAGGTCTTTACGTTGAAGTTTTAGATAACGTTTTATCAACCTACGTTTCGCCATGGAAATCAATGGGGTTTGACAGTAACACCTTACTCTTTATAGCAGATTACTGTTTTAGAAAGAATAAGCGTACTTTCGAGCTTATGAACGACACGGTTAACAAACTTTATAAACTCGGTTTAATCACCGTTCAAAGCATTACGTTATACATTGAAAGACACAATAAAAACGACGAATTTATCGAGAAATTTTTATCTTTTGCAGGCGCATCAAGAAAACCTAACGCTTGGGACAGAGAAAACCTTGAAAACTGGCGTCTTTGGAACTTTACCGACGATATGATTTTAGAGGCGGCTAAGCGTTCTTCGCACACTTCTAACCCCATAGCGTATATGAACAGCGTTTTGTCAAACTGGAAGAGTCAAGGTATATTTACCGTAAAAGATATTGAACGTTACTCTCAAGCCGATAAAAACAACTCGAAAACCGTTCATTTTGAAAATGAAAGAGATTATTCACAAAGCGACCTTGACGAACTTTTAAAAAGCTTTGAAGACTTTAAGGTGTAATAAATGATTAAATCAAAGATTTTAATTGATAAAGTTAATAATATATATTTTGACCTTAAAGCCGAAAAGTACGCGGTTAAGCGCCATAACGACGATATTTTAACAAGCAATGAAGAGTACGTTTCGCTTGAAAATCAGTTGGGCAAGACGAAATTCTTGCTTGCAAAGGCGGAATATAGCGATAACGTTGAAGAGGTTAAAAATCTCTCGTTACAAGTTGAAGTTTTAGAAAAAAGAATCGAAAATTTAAAAAAGGCGTTACCTCTTGCGCCCACTGAATACAAATGTGAAATTTGTAAAGACGTAGGAGTTGTAAATGGCAAGCGCTGTAAGTGTTATTATAAATACTTAACTAAGGTTGCACTAGAAAGCCTTGACGTACAAGAACCTAAAGATTCCGAGTTTTCTAACCTTATTCAAAACCCTAATCTTACCAAGCAATTTAAGGTTATAAAAAACTATGCTGACAATTTTCCAAATACTAAAATTTCTAATCTTATCTTTTCAGGAAACGTTGGAACAGGCAAAACTGAACTTGCAAAATGCGTTTTGACACAAGTAAAAAAACGCGATTACATCGCGCTTTTTCTAACGTCAACCGAACTTAACGCGATATTTGTTAAAATGCACACGTCACAAGTTGACCGCAATTTAATTTTTGAAGTTTTAAGTGATGCCGACCTTTTGATTATCGACGACTTAGGCACTGAAACGCTATATAAAAACGTTACCGTTGAATATCTTTTATCTCTCGTTTCAAATAGAATTGAAAAAGGCAAGCATTTAATTATTACAACAAACCTTACCGATAAAGAACTCATTGAAAGATATAACGAGCGCTTTACGTCTAGAATACTAGACAAATCAAAATCGTTGTTTATCCCCTTTTATTCTAGCGATTTTAGAAAACAACTATAAAAAAATCTACGGCAGTTGCCGTAGATTTTTTAATTATCTTTGTTCAAATATAATTGCTCCGATTCTATCAATGATATCGCGAGCCGATTTATTATCAACTGAAATTCTAAGCCTTTTAGCGTTAAGTTTTTGCAACAACTTGTCGTACCCAACACTCATAACGGCGTTTTCACCAACTTGGTTAGTGGTTAACTCAATAAAGAAATAACCTTGGTTAAAACCTAATAAACCGCTGATTAGTAAACCGACTGCAAACAAGCAAACGAGAATAACGGAAGGTAATTCAAACGGCCAGTTAAGTTTAAGCATAGCAAAAACACTACCGGCAATGAGTAATAAAGAAATTAAAATCTTTATGATAGGACCAAGTGCCGAGGGTTTTTGATGTTCTAACGTAACGTTGTGAACCGAGTCGATTGCAACTTCGCGTCTATACACGCCTTTCTTGCTAGAAATAGAAGATACTATCCTCTTATTCGTAACTGCTAAATTATGCGTAGTTTTTCTCTTAAAAGTATTTGAAGTTGCATAATCCCATTCGTTTAAAATAATTTCGTTTTTTGCTAAAATCATTTATATATCCTTCCTTATATTATTTATACTTTAGTAGGTTCAGCGTAATCAACGCCAAACGTATCAACCGTGACGGTTTTCATAATTTGATCATCGTAAGGTCTATCGTGCCAGTCGGTTTTAGTTTCGGCAATTTTATCAACCTCTTCAATCCCTTCGATAACCTTACCAAACGAGGCGTACTGCCCGTCTAAATGCGGACTGTCTTCATGCATTATAAAGAACTGAGAACCCGCCGAATTTGGCGCCATAGTTCTAGCCATTGACAAAACTCCACGAACGTGCTTTAAATCGTTTTTAAAGCCGTTAGCGGTAAATTCTCCCTTAATAGAATAACCAGGGCCACCGGTACCAGTACCATTCGGGCAACCGCCTTGAATCATAAAACCTGGGATAACTCTATGGAAACAAATTCCGTTATAATAATCCTTTTTTATAAGAGAAATAAAGTTGTTAACGGTGTTTGGCGCAATGCTAGGATAAAGTTCCGCCTTTATCACACCACCGTTTGAAAGTTCAATAGTAACGATAGGGTTTTTATTTTCCATAATACTCCTTACTCTTCGTATTTAATAATTTCAACGCCTGCTTCCTTTAATAAAGTAACGGAAAACTCGTCGGGATAACCGTGCTTATACACTACTTTTTTAATACCAGAGTTAATTATCATTTTAGTACAAATGGTGCAAGGTTGATGAGTAACGTAAATAGTTGCGCCCTCAACGGAAATCCCCATTTTTGCCGCTTGGCAAATGGCGTTTTGTTCAGCGTGAACGGCGTAACAAGTTTCTTGGCGCGTTCCAGACGGAATATTGAGTTTTTTTCTCAAACACTCGCCTTTATCCTTACAACTAACAACGCCCGACGGAGCACCGTTATAACCAGTTGCCAAAATTCTATTATCTTTAACAATTACCGCACCAACGTGCCTACCGTCTTGATAACAACTTGACCACTCGCCTATAAAATCCGCCATATCGGCAAAACGCTTATCCCACTTATTCATAGCCTTCTCCATTTTGTATATATTTTATTCTAACATAATAACAATATAATTGCAATATATTTTCCTTTTAATTTTTACAACTTTTCACCAAAATTTTTTATTTTTTTTGACACTATTCTATTGACAAAAATTTTTATATGACTATAATAGAGTTAGCAGTCTTCGTTAGAGAGTGCTAAAACGATTGATTTTATATTTAAGGAGTTAGATTATGAATATTAAACCATTGTTTGATAAAGTTGTAGTTACTGAAAACAATAAGGAAGAAACTACTAAAACTGGCTTTATTCTTCCCTCTGCTTCGCAAGAGACTCAACAAACGGCTACCGTCGTTGCAGTTGGCCCTGGCGGAATTATCGACGGAAAGGAAGTTACTATGCAAGTTAAAGTTGGCGACATAGTGTTATATGCAAAATACGCAGGCAGTCAATTTAAAGTTGACGGTAAAGAATTCACTATCATTAAACAAAGCGATATTTTAGCAATCGTAGAATAATAAGGAGAGTTTTATATTATGGCAAAACAAATCAAATACGGTGAAGACGCCAGAAAGGCGTTAGAAGCAGGCGTTAATACCCTTGCCGATACCGTTAAAATTACACTTGGACCTAAAGGTAGAAACGTAGTTCTTGACAGAAAGTTTGGTGCTCCGCTCATCACTAACGACGGCGTTACCATTGCAAAGGAAATCGAACTTGAAGACGCGTTTGAAAATATGGGCGCACAACTCGTAAAAGAAGTTTCAACAAAAACTAACGACGTTGCCGGTGACGGTACTACCACCGCAGTAGTTCTCGCTCAAGCAATTATTAGAGAAGGTCTTAAAAACTTAGCGGCAGGTGCTAACCCAATTATCCTTAAAAAAGGTATCAAAAAGGCAGTTGACGTTGCAGTTAGCGAAATTAAGTCCGTTTCTAAACCTGTAACCGATAAAAAGTCTATCGCTCAAGTAGCGTCAATTTCCGCTGGTGACGAAGAAATCGGCGCGCTTATCTCAGACGCTATGGAAAAAGTTGGTAACGACGGCGTTATCACTATCCAAGAAAGCAAGACTATGAAAACTGAACTCACCACCGTTGACGGTATGCAGTTTGACCGTGGTTACGCTTCAGCGTACATGGTAACCAACACCGATAAAATGGAAGCGGTTTATGATAATCCGCTCATCTTAATTACCGACAAGAAGATTTCCGCTATTCAAGAAATTCTTCCCATTATCGAGCCTATTGCTCAACAAGGCGCAAAACTTTTAATCATTGCTGAAGACGTTGAAGGCGACGCTCTCGCTGCCCTCGTTGTCAACAAATTAAAGGGCGTATTTAACTGCGTAGCAGTTAAAGCACCGGGATTCGGCGATAGAAGAAAGGCTATGCTTGAAGATATTGCTATCTTAACTGGCGGTCAAGTAATCTCTACAGACCTCGGCATTGAATTTAAGCAAGTTACCCTTGATATGCTCGGTCGCGCAACTCAAATCAAGGTTGATAAAGACAATACCACAATTATCGGTGGCAACGGCAACCCCGAAGCAATCAAAGCAAGAGTTGCTGCAATTAAAACTCAAATGGAAGCAACTACTTCCGATTATGATAGAGAAAAATTACAAGAACGCTTGGCAAAACTTGCAGGTGGCGTAGCGGTTATCAACGTTGGCGCTGCAACTGAAGTTGAAATGAAGGAAAAGAAACTTAGAATTGAAGACGCGCTCGCCGCAACTAAGGCAGCCGTTGAAGAAGGTATCGTTCCAGGCGGTGGCACAGCCCTTCTAACTGCTATTCCCGAAATCAAGAAGTTATCAAATACTTTAACTGGCGACGAAAAGACTGGTGCTGACATTATTCTTCGCGCAATCGAAGAACCCGTTAGACAAATTGCAAAGAACGCAGGTCTTGACGGCTCGGTTATCTTAAACGACATTTTGAGAAACGACAACAAGTACTATGGTTTCGACGCGTACAACAACGAATACTGCGATATGGTAGAAAAAGGTATCATCGATCCTACGAAAGTTACGCGTTCTGCACTTCAAAACGCAGCGTCTATCGCATCTACACTCTTAACTACTGAAAGTATCGTAACCGATATTCCTTCAAAAGAACCCCCGATGCCTCCGGCAAACATGGGCGGAATGTACTAAAAACTAAAAAATCCACGGAATTTCCGTGGATTTTTTTATTGCATTGATTTCTTGTATTCGTCAGCCGTAGTTATTGAAGATATGGCGTTTAGCCTTGCAACGCTTAAATCTCCCCCACCAGTTAAACGAATAATTTCTTCAATTTTACCTTCAGCATCTAACAGCGAAACGCTAGTATTAGTTTTATCTTCACTTTCAGTCTTTTTAATAAGATAATTGTAATCCGCGTAAGATACGATTTGCGGTAAGTGTGAAATCGTTATAATTTGAACGCTACTTGAAAGTTTAGTAAACTTTTGAGCAACGATTTTAGCAACTTCTCCTGAAATACCGGCGTCAATCTCGTCAAAAACGTACGTTCCGCCGTTATCGGTTGCTACTATTTTAAGCGCGAGCATAAATCTGCTCATTTCGCCACCGCTTATAATTTTACTCATATTTTTAAGCGGTTCGCCCTTGTTTGCACTAAACGTAAACTCAACGTCGCTGTTGCCGTGCATTGATAAACCTTTATCAACTGATTTTACGAGTACTTCAAATTTAGCACTTTTCATACCGAGAGTTGAAAGTTCTTTTTCAACGCTTAAAGAAAACTTAGTTGCGTAATTTTTTCTTAACTCGTGCATCTCTTTATAGATTAAATCAAGTGCATTTAAGGAAGTTGAAATTGTCTCTTCACACTGTTTTGAAAGCATTTCAAAATTTTGCAAATTTTCGTATTCTTCCTGCGATTTTTGATAAAATTCCATTATCTCATCGTAGGTGTTACCATACTTTCTTTTAAGCGATTTTATAAGATCTAATCTCTCTTCAATTCTTATCTTTTCAGCCTCGTCAAAATCGATATTTGAAAGCAAGTTTTCAGCGGTATAAGACAAATCGTCCGCTTCCGCTTTTAAGGAATAAAGTCTATCGTAAAGGTCTTGATACTCGCTACTAAACTCCGTTATTTGGGAAAGTTTCGATATAGCCGAAGATAAAATATCAGTAACCGCACCGTCTTCAACGATAGCGGAATTAACGACCGCTAAACTCTCGCCTATCTTTTGAGCGTTTTTAAAGAGTTTATTCTTTTCAATAAGTTCGTCTTCTTCCCCGTCGTAAAGGTCGGCTTTTTCTATCTCGTTAATTTGATAAGACAAAACGTCCATACGGACTGCTCTACTGCGCTCGTCGCCACCGTTTTCATCTAAAACTTTACGAGCCTTCTTTATCGCATCGATATGCGGAAGGGTTTTTTCTTTAAGAATAGTTATAGGTTTGCCTATAAAACCATCGATAACTTTAAGTTGATTATTACTACTAAGTAAGGAATAATGCTCGCTTTGACCGTAAATATCACAAAGTGATAAAGTCAAGGCTTTAAGCATGGTTAAAGTAACCGAAGTTCCATTAACCCTAATATCAGACCTTCCTTCAACGGTGAGTTTTCTCTTAATTATAACTTCGTCGTCAAACTCAATGCCGTAGTCTTGTAAAACGGCCTTAGCGTCGTCAGTTAATTCGCAAAAACAAATTTCCGTTTGACAAAAACTCTCTCCGTGTCTTATAAGCGTTTTATCCGCCTTTGCTCCGAGAGAGAAATTTATCGCGTTTATAATCACCGTTTTACCCGCACCCGTTTCACCGGAAAGTACGTTTAAACCATTGAAAAATTCAATTTCTTGAAGTTCAATAAGGGCGATATTTTGTATGCGAATACTTTTTATCATATACCTAAAGTACCTTTTATCGTTTGTTTAACGAGTTCAGCGTTTTCATCGCTATCGGCAACGATAAGCAAGGTGTCGTCGCCTGCAATAGTGCCTAGAACTCCGTTTACAGTAAGTTTATCAATAGCCATACCGCACGCAGATGCATGACCTTCGAGCGTTTTAACTACGATTAGGTTTTTAGCAACCGTGACCGAAGTTACGAACGTTTTAAGTAAAGGTATAACCTTTTCTTCGGAAACTTTTTTAAACCCGTCGGGCAAAGCGTAACGGTAATTTAAAATTTTACCCTTTTCTTTTACAAGCCCAAGTTCTTTTATATCTCTAGAAACAGTTGCTTGCGTAACTGAAAAGCCTTCGAGCGAGAGAATTCTTGCAAGTTCGCCTTGGGTATTAATTTCAGTCTCTTCAATAATTTGCTTTATTCTTTCACGCCTTTTGTAAATTGACATTATTTAGTTTCACTCCACTTGTTTAATTTTATCAAAAGTTTTTCAAAGAAATTGTCTTCAGTTTTATAAAATTTAATCATTTTTCTACTTCTCGAAACTTCAACGGTATCAGTCTTTTTTAAATTCTTAACGAATTTACCGTCAACGTAAAGAGCGCATTTGGACGAGTTTTCAAGCATTTTAACCTTTGCAACGCTACTGTCCGAATAAACTATCGGGCGACTATGTAACGAGTGTGAACAAACCGGCGTTGCGATAAACGCGTTAAGGTCTGGCGTAATAATCGAGCCACCGCAAGAAAGCGAATAAGCAGTCGATCCGGTTGGCGTACTCAAAATAATGCCGTCAGCAAAATACTTGTCTACGAAACAAGAACCGATAGTTAAGGATAGTTTAGCAACTTCGCTAGTAGACATATCTTGCGTCGACCTTTGAACGAGCGTTTCGTTGAGTGCGTAGTACTTTTTATCCCCTACGACTACCTTCATAACCGAACGCTTATCAAATTCTTTGCCGTTTTTGATAAGTTCAACCGCTTTTTCAAGCTCGTTTGACTCAACGCAACTTAAAAATCCTACAGTTCCAATATTAACCGCTAAAATGGGAATATCGTATTCAAACGCGTATTCAACAACGCGTAAAATAGTTCCGTCACCACCGAAAACTGTAATAACGTCAACGTCTTTACAGTCTTCTTTAAGATTGACTATTTTATAGTTAAGACCGTTATCTAGTAGTAATTTACCAAAAGCACTAGCCGTGGTGTTTGCTTCACTTTTAGTTGTGTTTATAAAAATTCCGACTTTCATATTATCACCTAATTTTATTTATTATCTCGTCTACACTTAAATGGGTTAAGATATCGTCGTTTTTAAGCATTAGAACGTATTCTACGTTTTTCTTTTCGCGCACGGGTGCAACGGTTATATTACAAGCGTATAACCCTACGTTTTTGCACGCCTCGTACACCTTTTTTATCGCTAAAATTCTCGCGTTTATACTCTTTACTATTCCGCTGTTCCCTAAGTACTCTTTGCCACACTCAAACTGCGGTTTAATAAGTATAAAAGCAACGCCGTTCGGCTTTAAAACGTTCTTTATACCGCTTAAAATATAAGTTACCGATATAAAACTAACGTCAACAGAAACGCCGTCAACCTTTTCACCAAGAACGCTTTCGTCTAAAAACCTTGCGTTAGTGTTATCAACAACGACAACTCTATCGTCTTCAATTAAGCACTTTTCAAGTTGAGTTTCGCCAACGTCAACCGCGTAAACTTTAACCGCTCCGCTCTTTAGTAAACAATCGGTAAATCCACCGTTTGACGCGCCAATATCGGCAAAAGTTAACCCAGTTGGCAAAAAACCGAAATCGTCAAACGCCTTTTGAAGTTTGTAACCACCGTTTGAAACGAACGCGTCCTTTTTATCAAGAACGGTAACGTTAGTTAAATCGCTAACGTCAATCGACGGTTTCGTAGGTTTTCCGTCGTATAAAACTTTTCCTTCGGCTATCGCTTGCGACGCTTTCGTTCTAGACGGAAACACGCCTTCATTACACAGTAATGCGTCAAGTCTCATATCAATGATCTCTACTAATAATAAAGTCTAAAAGCCCAATTAAAAACTCGTTATCGCTAAAACCGTTAATTGAGTCTTTTGCTAAATCGTAATACTTTTTAGCGTGTTCACGCGCGCCGTCAAGCCCGTAAAGTGTAACGAAGGTCAGTTTATGTTCGTTTTGGTCTTTATTTATGCTTTTTCCTAGCTTTTCAACCGATGCAGTAACGTCTAAAATATCGTCGGTTACTTGGAATAAAAGCCCTAAGTTTTTACCGTAAGTCGATAACTCGTTAAAACTTTCGTTACCTTTTAAACAACTTGGAATAAGCGTTGACGCAAGCAAGAGTTTGCCAGTTTTGTTATCGTGAATTTGATATAAAGTATCTTCACTGCACTCTTTATTTTCAGAAAGAATATCAAGCGCTTGTCCGCCTATCATACCGAACGCGCCTGCGTATAACGCTAAAAGCCTACCAGCAGATAAGGAATTATTGTCGGTTATTGAGCGAAGAACTAACTCGTATGCGTAGTTTAAGAGCGCGTCGCCTGCTAAAATTGCCATTGCTTCGCCATAAACCTTGTGATTAGTGGGTTTTCCACGGCGCAAATCGTCGTTATCCATAGCCGGCAAATCGTCGTGAATAAGCGAGTAAGTGTGGATACATTCAAGCGCGACTGCAAACGGCAAAACTTTGTTTAAATCAACGCAAAGTAATTCCGCAACTGCAAGCATAATAACCGGGCGAATACGCTTTCCACCAACAGTTAAACTATAAGTCATCGCGTCTTTTAACGTTTGGTTAGAAGAATTTATCCCCTCTATCCTTTTTTTGAGTTCCGCTTCAAAGATTTCTTTATAATCTTCGTATCTCTTATTGAAGTTCATCTTCGCCTTGACTCCTAAAACCTGCAACAGCGGTGTTATACATAAGCATAGTAACTGTCATAGGACCAACTCCACCGGGAACTGGGGTTATAAAGGACGCCTTTTCGCAAACCGAATCAAAATCAACGTCGCCGTAAAGCTTACCCTCGTCTCTATTCATACCAACGTCAACGACAACCGCCCCGTCCTTTACCATATCGGCGGTAACGAACCTACTCTTGCCGATAGCAACCACTAAAATGTCCGCAGTCTTAGCAACTTCCTTGATATTCGGGGTTTTTGAGTGACATACCGTTACCGTGCAGTTTTCGTGAAGTAAAAGCGCCGCAATAGGCTTTCCAACCATATTACTTCTGCCGATAACTACCGCGTTTTTACCTTCAAATTCAACACCGTATCTCTTTAAAAGTTTAATTATTCCGTATGGCGTGCAAGACGGCAAAGTCTTTTCTCCCTTAAAGAGTTTTCCAAGGTTTAACGAACACAAACCGTCAACGTCCTTTTCCGCGGGAATATGCGCTAAAATCTTAGACGCGTCAAACTTTTTGGGAAGTGGAAGTTGAACTATAATTCCGTCAACTTCGGTATTTTTAGCAAGTTTCTTAACTTCTAATTCCGCCTCTTCTTGAGAAACGGTTTCGGGAAGACGAACGGAAAAAGACTGCATAAAGCACTCTTCCGTAGCCTTGATTTTGTTGTTAACGTAAATTTTAGACGCAGGGTCTTCGCCGATAATAACTACCGCAAGCCCTATCTTTCTACCGAATTTTTCGTAAAATTGTTCAGATTTTTCTCTTATCGTTACGCGAAGTTCTTTTGAATACGCCTTTCCATCAAGTAAAACCATATTAACCCTCCAACTGCTTTTTGTATTCCGCAAGTATTCCGTTTACGAAGTTTGGACTCTCTTTTGTTGAATACTTTCTAACGAGTTCCATCGCTTCGCTAATGGAAACGATAAGCGGTATATCTTTGATATAAGTCATCTCGGTAACGGCAATTTGAAGTGCGCACTTGTCCGTAGAATAAATGCGTTCAAAATTATATCCTTTTGCTAAGTCGGATATAATCTTGTTTATCTCTTCTTCGTTTTGAGTAAAACTGTCAAGCAAAGCGTCCGCAAACTCAACTGCGTTGTCGGATAAATTTTCTTCATTGTATATCGCAAGTTTAAAATTATCGTCAAACTTATCGTTAAATTGATTACTGAACAATAATTTGTAAACTGCTTCTCTAGCCTTATTTCTCATATTTACCTCAGCATAAAACAAACCGCCGCAACGTAGTTGTGGCAGTTTTTTATAGTATTAATTAGTTCCGTCTTGAAAATAAACGCTGTCAACGTGAACGTTTACGGACGTTACTTTGTATCTAGACATTGCTTCAATATTACGCTTAACGCTCTCTTGAACTTCATACGCAACGTCGGGAACGTTAAAGCCAAACATAACGTCGATAGTTACGTCAACCACAACGTCGTGACCTTCAAAATCCACTTCAATATTGTCTAATTTGTCCTTTTTGCCGTTTTTAAGTAAAACGCCTTGAACTTCAGAAACGGCAAGCACGACTATACCTTTAACTATGCCGTCGTTATAAGTAACCTTACCAGTTCCTTCACTGTGAAGGGGCTTTTTAACTTTCATAAAAACCTCGCTAAATAATAACTTTGTTATTAGTATAGCACAATTTTTTCAAATTACATAGCGTTTTTATCAAAGATATGGGATAATATTTATATTTTCCGCGTCAATTTGGTTATCTTGGGTTAAAATTGAATAAATTTTAACTGCGTCGGTTTGATCAAACTCCGCATCTTTAACAACGACGTTCACGTTCGGCGAATTTAAACTCATAGTAACCACCACTTCTTCATAACCGTAAGCCTTGATAAGCGATTCCATTCTAAGTTCTTGTTCGGTAAGCGCTGTAAGTTGAAGTTTTTGAGTGAGCGCGGTTTCTTTAACTTCAGAATCGTCTTCGGATTCGGCAATAATTTTGTCAAGTTGCAAAATTTGTTCGTTTCTTGACGAAGAGCGCTCTGCTTTGTACTCGGAAAAATAACTTGCATCGGTTACGTCCATAGCCCTATCAGTGCCAGATAACACGAAGTTGAATACTGCAGTTACTGCAAGAAGCGCTATCATTGAACTTAAAATTACGATCTTTTTCTTTTTTGACATAGTTTATTCTCCTTTTTATTTCATTTTTATTATACGAATGCACTCAGGGGCTACTGAGAGAGTCGTAGTAATTATTTCAGTTATCAAAACTTTAACCGATAGATTATCTCCGCCTTGACAAACGACGGCAACTCCTATAACGTTTGGATTTTTAGTTTTAGTAACGTAAGGTTTTCCACCAACTAAAACTACCGTTTCTTCAATAACTTTATAGCCGTTTTCTGTTTTAGTTTCGACGTCTTTTAAAACTTCTTCCGCCTGCGTTCCGTCAGTAGTTACGAACACTTTTACTTTTCCTACCCCGTCCACTTCTTTTAGAAGATTTTCAAGCCTACTTTCAACGCTACTTTCGTAAGTGTTGCTTGCGTTTTTATTACTTTTAAGCGATGAAAATATCGATGTACTAGATAGAAAAATCGCAACTAAAACAACGCATAAAACTATAATAAAAACGTGTTCTTTTTTAATTTTTGATTGTTTTTTCTTAACGGGTTTTCCCTCTTCAATCGGTTTCAATTTCTATCTCTACCTTGTTTACGTCAATTACTTTTTCGAGTAACAGTTTCGCGTTTTCTATCATATTTATATGCTCGTTTTTATCAATTATTACGCCTTTATCTAAAATAATTATAAGTTTTTTTAAAATTTTGCCGTCAGCGCCATCTTCAAATAATACGCATATATCTTTATACTTAAAATTAGCGATATTAAGCGTAATTTTGATTTCACTTTTAATCGTTTCTTCTTCTAGATTATCTAAGTATTTTAAATACAACTCATCGCTTGTTACGTAACTATTAAAGTTGTTTTCACCCTTAAATATCTTAATTATGGGAACGGAAATTAAAAAAGTTGCAACGAGCGATATCACCATCTTTACAACCTTTCCGTTTTTAGTTTTCGTAACTAAAATATCAAGTAATGCAAGTAACGTTATTGCAGATAAAGTTGAAACAAAAAATTCCTTCATATTAAATAACTAACGCAGTTGAATTGATAAGAGAAAAACACACTAACGCGTATATAAACCCAGAAAAAAATATAACGGCTGAAAAAACGTTAAAAATTTCACACAAACCGTTAGATAACTTTAAAAATTTAACATCTAAAATCGGCTCGCAAATTGAAACTAAAAATCGAAGTAAAAACGAAACGATAAGGACCGTTAGCCCCGATTTCAAAACTGTATTAACGATACAAATAACAACTATAAAACCAAACGAATTTTTAACTAGTATCGCAGATGACGTTAAAACGTCAAGTCCACCGCTTAAAAAATTACCAACGATAGGTATCATTGAACCAGTAGTATACTTTAAAATTTTAAACGACAGACCGTTGTATTGACCGTTTACCACCCCTTTCGCAGTAATCGTTATTGAAAATACCAGCGTTAATATACCTAATATCCATTTTATAAGGGATAGTAACGTCTTATTAAGACTCGAAAGTTTTATAGTGTTTGATAAATTCCCAACTATTACGCAAATAAAACAAACGGAAATAATAGGCAAAAATACACCGCTGAAAATTTCACTTGATATAAGCGACGCAATAGAAGATAACGGTTTAAACAGCGCACTTCCAAATCCACCTGAAAATTCACTTAACGCAATAAGTATAGGAAATGTAATTTCAACTATTTTTGACACGCTATCTATCAAGTTTTCACCAATCGATAAAACTTTAAAAATCAACTGAACAAATAGCGTTAACACGATAGAATAACAAATGTAATAAATCGCATTATTTTCGTTATTATCGTATTTTTTAAAATTTATTATATTTATCAAAGTGTATAATAAACCGATAAACAATACACACGATATTATCGATATTACTTGACTTAAAGTGCTTGAAAATATATTTTTTATAAAGGATATAATACCTGAAAAACTAAAACTTCCGTCACCAGTTATAAAGTCTAAAATTCTATCTTTTATAGTTTTTTTATCACCGTATAAGTTACTTAAAATATCTAAAACGTCTTCTAAATCATCCTCGTTGATTCCGCTGATTACACTATCTATTGCACCGTCTAAATCGTCACTTACACTCTCTTCGGCGTTAACAACTGCTAAATTAGAACAAAATAATATAACGATTATAATAAAAATTAGTTTTTTCATACTATAAGCGAAGAAATAATACTAAATAAGTTACTAATAATTGGAAATGACAATACGAAAATTATAATTCTACTTGCAAAATTAACCTTTTCCCCTAAACTAGTTACCCCTAAATCGACGCAAAGCGATGAAGAAAAATCCGCTAAGTACGATATTGCAATTATTTTTATAATAATTTTAAACGCTCCACTATCAATTCCAGTGTTATTTGACATCGTTTTAAAAAACGTTACCGCCTGTACGATATAATCAGCGGTTAAAATTATCATCAATATTCCAGTAGCAACAGCGGTAAGGCCGGCAAGTTCTTGGTTGTTTGACTTTAAATATATAAAGATTATTGCACCAACGACCCCAACCAAAGCAATTTTAATAAGTTCCATTAGTATAGACCGAATATATCTTTTATACTTATAAACAAGTCGCTTATCATTGAAATAACTAAGGCTAAAACGATAACTAAACCAGCAAGGCTTACTAGCGTTGCAATATCGTCTCTATCGGATTTTTTAAGTATTTGGCAAATAACGGTAATGATTATACCGATTGCTGCAATTTTAAAGATAACGTCAATTCCGTAGTCCATTAAATCACCAAAATAAAAAGCATTATTCCTAGCGAAAACCCAACCTTAATTATTGCGTAGTAATTTTTATCGTATTGTTTTTTCTTGTCTTCTTGAATTTTTTGAAAAGTATTTTTATGCGATAATATCGCATTTTTTTGAGTTTTAGTATCGCTTTTCCCTAAAAGAGAAAAATATGTATTTAATGTAAAAACTTCTTCGCTTGATAAAAAACTTGGATAATATAAGTTTTCATTTTTTATATAACTTCTAACGGTTTTTGCATATTCAACTGAACTATAATCGACGTTTAACAGTTCGCAAATCGTCGATTTTGAATAAGACAAACCACTTAATATTTTATCGCACGACATTACCACTGAATCGTAATATAATAAATCTTCTTTAAGTTTATTTGCTTTCCAACTAGAAATTCTAACGCACGCGTATACGCAACATATTCCAACTGCTATTTTTACTAAAAACATAATTTTTTGAAATTTTTATCGTAGAAACTATACTCACGATTATTTTTTACGTTTGATATCACTACGTAATAGTCGAAAATCTTTAATTGATTAAACCTATTATAAAAGTCTTCAATACTTGAAGCGTGCGCAGTTGCTATAACGTCAACACCACAATATATTGCTCTCACTATTGAAGATAAGTCTTTTTCACTCATTATCTCGTCGGTTACTATAACGTTTGGGTTTAGCGTTCGTATTGCCTGAGAAAAACCGAAATCTTTATCGCTATACGTTAAGATGTCTACTGCATTACCACGCAAAACGTTATTGAAAAGCGATTTTAAAGCAATTTCGTTGCGCTCGTCGACGATAACCACGTTTTTTTCAACGTCACTAGAAATATTTAGAGATAAGTCTCTAATAAAAGTTGTTTTGCCTGCGCCAGAATTAGATAATACTAACACACTACCACAATTGTTTATATAATATCTTTCATAAAACGGCTTAGAAACGCCGAATATTGCATTTGGGACTCTTACGCAAAGCGAAGTTACGTTTTTTATGGTTGTTATTTTACCGTCTTCTTTTACGAACTCACCAGAAAGTCCTACGCGCTCGCCGTCGTCAGAAGTTATGAAACCACGCTTAATTTGTTCTTCATACGAGTAAATTGAGTTCTTGCACAGTTTTAATACTATGCGTTCAATCTCTACGGTAGAAAACGTAAATTTGTCGAACTTTAAGGTTTTATCGGTAAATTTAGCAATTAACGGACAACCGCTCCTAATTCTTAATTCACAAAGCGTTGACTTTATTTCAGTTAATTCTTTAACTAATTTTTCAGGTAAAAAACTAAGCACGCTATATTTTATTTTGGACAAACTTTACTTAGAACAATTTTACTACTAAAGCGTTGATTTTAAGATTTATTTTTGTTATAATAACTTTGTTATTAAATTACATTAGGAGGAAATTATGGATTTTCTTTTGCAATCCATTCAAGCAATTGAGTTTTCTCACGTTGCGATGTGGATTATCGGCGGGTTGCTTATATTTATAGCAATCAAATTTAAAATTGAACCCGCTCTATTACTTCCAATGGGTTTCGGTGCAATACTCGTTAATATCCCCTTAACAAACGTTTTACACGATGGTGAAACTGCTGGTATTATTGAGTGGTTATTTGAAGAGTATATAGAAGTTAGCGAGGCAATGCCTATCTTGTTATTTATAGGTATCGGCGCTATGATTGACTTTGGTCCACTTTTATCAAACCCCAAACTGTTCTTAATCGGTGGCGCTGCACAATTCGGTATTTTCTTAACGATTTTACTTGCATCGCTTTTCTTTCCCATCGAAGACGCAGCCTCTATCGGTATTATCGGCGCGGCAGACGGCCCTACGTCAATTCTTGTTGCAAATACTTTAAAGAGTCAATTTATGGGCCCGATTATGGTTGTTGCGTACTCGTACATGGCACTCGTTCCTATCATTCAACCGCCCGTCGTTAAACTTATGACTACTAAAAAGGAACGTATGATTAGGATGCCATACAGTCCACAATCAGTAACTAAACTTACTAAGATTTTGTTCCCTATAATAGTTACTATGGTTGCTGGCTTAATCGCTCCTAAATCACTCGCTCTCGTAGGATTTTTAATGTTTGGTAACCTTATCCGTGAATGTGGCGTTTTAGGCACTATGAACGACACGGCTCAAAACAACCTAGCAAATCTCATAACCCTTTTACTCGGAATTACCATTGCTTGTTCAATGCAAGCTGAAGCATTTATTCAATGGCAAACACTTCTTATTATGGGACTTGGTATTTTTGCATTCGTGTTCGATACCGTTGCCGGCGTTTTATTCTGTAAAATCCTTAACCTATTTAGCAAGAATAAAATCAATCCCATGCTCGGCGCCGCTGGTATTTCAGCGTTCCCCATGGCAGCTCGCACGGTACAAACTATGGGTCTTAAAGAAGACAAGCAAAACCACCTTTTAATGCACGCTATTGGTGCAAACGTATCAGGTCAAATTGCATCTGCAATCGTTGGCGGACTTATTTTAAGTCTTTTATAAGGAGGTAAACTATGTTAAATTTACTTAGTATTTTCGTTGATAACGCAAAAGAAAACGTTTCTAAAGCACTTACGATAATGTGGCAAGGTGTTCTTGCAATCTTTATTGTTATAGGTATTATCATTGCAATCACTTACGTTTTAAATAAATTAACTGCGCCTAAAAAGAAAAATGATGGCGATACTGAGAAATAATAATTTTTAAAAATTTTAATTCTTTATTATACTAAAAAATGGTATGCAAAATTGCATACCATTTTTTATATTTATCATATTCGTTTAAATTCTTTATACCGTTTTTTCAAATTCAATTTCTTTAAAGTATCTCTCTTTTGCCTTTCTATACTTTTCGGATAATTCAAGTAAATATCGTTGTTTTTGCTCGTAAGTTAACTTTGCAAACTTTTCTTTGTCGGTAAGCCTACCCAAAGCGTCACTAACGTCGCCGTGAGCGTCTAAAATAGATTTTACCTTTTGATAAAAGATTTCGTCTTCAGATTTAACACCGCGAATTGAAACGGCAACTTTAGACTGATAGTATTCTACAACTTTTGATTTATTAGTGCCAGTCTCTTCAGCTTTCGTACTTTCGCTTTGAATTTTTGACTTGTATTCCTGCCAAAAACTACTTTTTAAGCGTTTTTTAGCTTCTTTTGCGTAATCTTTTAAAGTTTTTGCACTATTCATAACCGCTCCATTACTCAAAAAAATATCCGCAAAATAACTTTTGCGGATGTAAAAAACAATATTTTTAGCCTTTAACGTTTCTTTTTCTTGCTGCTTCAGCCTTCTTTTTTCTTCTAACGGAAGGTCTTTCGTAAAATTCTTTACGACGTAAATCGCCAATAATACCGTCACGCGAGCACTTTCTCTTAAATCTTCTAAGAGCACTATCAAGCGTTTCGTTTTCACCAACTCTAATTGTTGACATATCTTCAACCCCCCTTTGCCAAGTGCAGTTAATCAAATGAACATACTTAGTATATTTTAAAATTATAATTTTGTCAATCAATTTTTACTACTTTTTAAATTATGCTGGGTGCCATTCCATTTTTTGACCGCAAAGAATGTGAATATGAAGGTGTGGAACGGTTTGACCAGCATCATCTCCTTGGTTGATTACAACTCTGTAACCGTTATGAAGTCCTAACAAATCTTTAAGCTTAGGAATGGTTTGAAGCATACCCTTTACTATTTCAGCATCTTTTTCAGTCATTTCTTCAAACAACTTAAAGTGTGATTTTGAAATTGCAAGATAGTGATTTTTTGCCTGTGGTGCAATATCTCTAATTACTATCATATTATCGTCTTCATACAAAATATCAGTCTTTAATTCCCTTGATATAAACTTACAAAATAAACAGTCTTTCATATTAATTCTCCTTAATTTCGGCAAGCGCGTCGCCATCAATTTCGCCTATAATTTTCACTTGATATTTGCCAAGTGGGACTTTTCCTTTAATATATGTTTTAAGATAATTTTCAGTATATCCAACTGAAAATTCACCGTCAAATTCCTCTATAATAACACTTTGAATAGTTTGCATATTTTTCGATAAAAAGCGCGTTTTTAGATATTTTTTTAATTCTAACATTTTGTTTAAACGCTCTTTTTTTACACAGCCGTCAATATCTTTAAGTTTATACGCAACCGTACCTTCACGCGGTGAAAAAGTAAAGGCGTGAACGTCTGCAAAATCAACTTTTTTAACAAAGTTTAAACTCTCAATAAAATCATCGTCAGTTTCGGTTGGATATCCAACTATAACGTCCGTCGTAATACCTGCGTTTGGAAAATATTTTCTAATGAGTTCCACCCCACTTAAAAACTCTTCCGCTGTGTATTTTCTATTCATTGCCTTTAACGTTTTATCGGAGCCAGACTGAAGAGATAAGTGAAAATGCGGAGCAAAGTCCTTTAAATTTTTAAGTGCTAATAAAAATTCTTCGGTTATAACGTTTTCTTCTAAACTACCAAGCCTTATTCGGCAATCAACGGTTGATAGCGAGTTTAGAAGCGAAGTTAAATTATTTCCTTCAAAATTATACGCCGATAAGTTAATTGCCGTTAAAACCGTTTCTAACGGCTTTAAAGTCTCAATTTCGTTAAGTATTGACTCGGGGCTTCTTGAACGACTTCTACCCCTAAGGTATGGAATAATACAGTACGAGCAAAAATTATTGCAACCGTCTTGAATTTTCACGTATGCACGCGTTTTCGTAGTTTTAGCAAACGGTAATTCGTGAAAACACGTTTCTTGCGGATAAACGAATTCACCGTTTTTATCGATAAGTTCTAAGATTTTTTCCTTGCAAGCAGTCCCAGTTACGACTTCAACACCGTCTTTGCCTAAAAAACTCTTAGGATCACGCTCCGACGCGCAACCAGTAACGATTATTTTTGCGTTTGGATTTTGTTTTTTTACTCTCGCTATCGCTTGGCGAGACTTTTTTTCCGCTTCTTTGGTTACCGCACAAGTATTTATAACGTAAACGTCGGCTGGAACTAACTCTTCGCTAACTTCGTAACCCATTTCGCTAAGCCCAGTCATAATTGACGAACTTTCGCAAGAATTAACCTTACAACCAAGCGTAAATACTACTGCTTTCATAAAGTTTCCATAACGAGCGCAACCCACTCGCCCTTATTTTTTGAATTGATTACTTTATAATTAAGTTTAGAATACGTTGAGATAACGAGTTCCGCTTTCTCTTTTAAGATACCGCTAAGTATCAATAAAGTGCCTTTTTTAACGTGTTTTTTAATTGAGGGCGCTAATAAACACAAAATATCAGCCGTAATATTTGCAACTACGATATCGCCGACGGCGTCTTGTCCACTTAAAAGGTCATCAAGCGTAATTAAACACGAATTTTCAACTCCGTTGAGTTTGGCGTTGTGCTTTGCCGTTTCTACGGCTACGGGGTCAATGTCGGTCATAACCGCCTTTTTAGCACCCATAAGCACAGATGAAATGCCAAGAATTCCCGAACCAGTGCCAACGTCAATAACGGATAAATCTTCCTTTATATAATCGGATAAAAATTCTAAGCACATTGACGTCGTTTCGTGTTCACCAGTACCGAAAGCCATATTACTATCGATTTTAACGATTTTTTCGCCGTCTTTTGCATCGTAACTTATCCATTCGGGGCAAACCACGATTTCTCCTATCTTCATAGGTTTATAGTGCTTGCGCCAAATTTCAATCCAGTCGTCACCATCAACCACGCGCTTTGCAGTTTCTAACGTTCCAAAGTTTAATAGGCCTTGACAGTTATCGCGCATAGCGAAAAATTCACGCGTTACGGCGGAAATTTTTTTGTCCGCATCGCTAAGGTCAAAATACGCCTTAACTAGCGTTACACCAGAGCCTAAACTCTCGGTAACACCGTCTTCAAGATAATCCCAAGTGTTTCTACGCTTTTCAATAAGTTCCAAAACGTCGTGCTCGTCACAAACGGCAACACCGTATTGAGTATATTCCCAAAGTTTAGAAGAAATAAGTTCTTCCGCTTCGTGTGTTGTGTAAACTGTAAGTTCAACGTAATTCATAATGATATTTTAACACAATTTAACTTATATTACAATAAAAAATACGGCAAATTATTGCCGTATTTTATTAACAAGATTTTAAAAGCCTTATATAGAACTCAACTGAACGCTTGATAACGTCAACTCTAATTCTTTCGTTGTGGCCGTGAATACCCGCGCGTTCTTCCTTAGTAAAGTCGGACGCTGAAAAGCGATAAACTTTATCGGAAATTTTACCGTAACTTCTACTATCCGAGCATTGAACCATAAGATACGGCGAAACGATAGCACCCTTATAAGTTGAAACTATCGCTTTCGCAATTTTATCATAAGATTCGCAGTTAACTTCAGAAACCCTACTTGGATTTATCGAGTTTAGTATCGAAAGTGAAACTTTATCGTTATTTACCTTCTTTTTAATCTCGTTATACGCGCTTTCTACCGTTTCGGTTGGAATTAAACGCATATTTGAAACCATAGAGCATTCAGGCGGAATAACGTTCGGCGCGGAACTACCTTTCATTTGAGTAAACGCAACGGTTGTTCTAACCATAGCATTAATTTCACCACCAGTTTTTTTGCCGAGAAGGTTAATTACCCAACCAAAGCACCACAAATTTGCAAAAATTAGTTTATAAACGAAGGTTGAGTGTCTACCAAGCGTATCGAACATTTGCTTTACAGGTTTAGTTATACGCATTTTAAACGGCTTATTTTCAACGTTTACGCACGCTTTTGATAAAACTCCAACCGGTGTATGCGGTTTGGGCGCGGAAGCGTGCCCACCGTTAGACTTGGTGTGATACATAAGGTCAATCATACCTTTTTCTGCAATACCTATAAGACCACACGGCGTTTTAACACCCGGGAAAACGTTTTCAACCACCGCACCGCCTTCGTCGAGAACGAGTTCGGGAACGATATTATTTTTAAGGAAATAATCAACCGTTTCGTTTGCAAACTGACCGTTGATTTCTTCTTCGCCGGAAAAAGCAAAGTAGATATCGTTTTTAGGAACGAAACCTTGCTTTGCAAGGTTATCTGCAGCGGTCATCGCACCGTTTAAGGTGATTTTAGTATCACAAGTACCGCGTCCCCAAAGTTCTCCGTCTTTAATAACGCCTTCAAACGGCGGAACTGACCAACCTCTTTCATCAACCGGAACTACGTCGTAATGCGACATCATAACCGACGGTTTACTAGAACTTTCACCTTTCCATTTAAGGAGTATTCCCCTATTTTTAAAGGTTTTAACTTCAAGTTTACTATAAATATTAGGATAAAGTTTTGGTAAAAGATTTATTAACTTTTCAAACTCTAAGGGATCTTCAAGTGATTTATTAACGCTTGATATCGTTTTGCACCTAATTAGTTGACGCAAATTTTCAACGGCAACGTCACCGTCAAACTCAACGGTTGAAACGTCTGCATCGGGCAACTTATAAGGTTTAAACAATACTGCACGAATAATTATTATAGCGAAAAATATTATAACGAGTGCTAATATCCCAAATAAAACGTAAGGTAACATTAAATAATTCCTTTTTTATACATAATTCTTGCAACTATTAAAGTAAATATAACGCCAACGGGAACCATAATTCCAACCATGCCGGCGTCGAGCGCGGGAACTGCAATAAACAACACGAGCATTAAAATGATAGGCGGAATCGCAAGTTTTACGTTTTTAGAAACGAATACGATACCTAAACCACCGAATAATGCAGGTAAAAGTTGGTCAAATGCCGACTTTAACGCTGGTGAACTTAAAAGCGGTGTAAGCGGTACGATTAAGCAAATACCTATAATAATTATAACCGTAGTAACGATACTTGATACTGCGATTGAAATAGTTGAAATAATTTCACCTTCTTCGCTCGTTGGCTTAACGTTTGCAATTTCCATGGCGTTTAGTGCGCATGGAAGTTTTAAGTTAGAGATGTTGCCAGTTACGAATGAAAGGTACGCTCCGCCCGCACCAAGCATAGGAACGTAAGTTATAACTTCGACGATAGCAACCGCCCAGTACATAGGCGCAACGCCAAGTAAACCAACACCGAGAGCCTTCCAGTTAGGAAAAGTTCCAAACACTATACAAAGTAAGAATGGGAAAAAGAAAATTAAGCCAAATAAGATAAATCCCCAAATTTTACCGTTTCTATGAACACTATCAAGATAAGATAATTCTTTTTTCATACTCATACCTCCTTAGGCAAGTCAAAATAAATAGAACCTTGATTTTGACTTGCTAATTTTAGTTTATACATCGTTAAAGCCCTAGCCAATAGTCCAAACTATTGCCGTCGATCTTTGTCTCGTCTAAACAAAAATTTTCTAACTCAAAATTGTTTCACACCTTAAAGTGCAGAGATTTGAGTAGATTACGGCATAGACGAGTGATGCCGTATTTGAGCATACGGCAAGTGAGTATTTGCCGTAAGATGGTTAAATATATGTGCTTTTAGGCAAGGTTTTGATTATTCTGACTTGCCTACGCAAGCCACATAGTAAACGGAATTGCCGACGCCATACCAACCACTAAACTAATCGGTAAAGCGTAATCGGTTATCCAACGCTTTTTAGTCTTTTTAGATAAAATTCCAAGCACTACCATAACTATAGCAGACGTAAACATTACACAAACTGGAATTAAGCAAGAAGTTCTTGAAACGCCTTTTTCTAAAAGCCAAGCGTCACTTCTAAACAAGTTAGTAACGTCACAGAACACGAAACCTAAAAACGCCGATATCATACCTAAAAACATTGCGCTGTTGAAAATTTCCATCCAACGCTTGTCCTTGTTTTCAAGTTTAACCATACCGTTTTGAATTTTTTTAGTAAACAACGGAACTAAGATTAAACCTAGCATTATCCCTATTGTCATAACGAACGCAACGGTTACGAATACCGAGGCACTAGTTACGGCGTCGCCCGAACTTAAACCAAACGCTTTAAGCGTGGTTACCGCTGCAACGTTTTCATAAGATAACGAGCCAACTACCGATAATCTAAGCCACGGAAGCGGAATTCCAAGCGATACAGATAAGGTTATAACGCCAACGAGTATTGAAATTGCGGGCGCAATAGTGAACGTAGCTGACGAAGTAATCGTCTTTTTGATTATTGACTTAGCAATGCCTAGTTGCTTCGCTCTTTTTAACGCTTTGTATAAAAAGAAAACAGACTGACTAAGAACCACCATTACTATAAGCGCAACGAATACGTATAGAATTGGTGAATTTACGTTAAAATCCATAGTTTTTCCTCACGTAAGTTTTATTTTAAAAGTTTTATAACGTTTTCGGCTGTAATGCCGTTTAATTCAAGTTGTTCACTAACCGTTCCAACGTGAACGAATTCGTCTTTTACACCTAGAACGTTTACGTTTGCGGTTACTGAATTATCCGCGTAATAACCTAATACCAAACTACCGAAACCTCCTATTTTAGAGTTTTCTTCAACGGTTACGATATTTTTATCTTTGATAGAATTTAAAAACTCAGTATCGAGCGGTTTTATCGTTCTTGCATTTACTATCATAACGCTCTTATCAGTTAAATTCAACGCAGTATTAGCAACGTCAAGCGCTCTAGGTCCAACTGCTAAAATTACGTTATCACAGGTTAAATCGCCGTGTAAAACTTCAAATTTATCGTAGTTACTATCGTTAAAATCAGAGAAAACGTCGTAAATTTTACCGTTTGGATAACGAATAGCAACGGGGGAATTTAACTTGAGTGCATAATCTAGCACGCCCGAAAGTTCCGTTAAGTTCTTAGGTGATAACACAGTAAGATTTGGAACGTGTGATAGATAGGATAAATCAAATACGCCTTGGTGAGTTTTACCGTCAGCACCAACCAACCCAGCTCTATCTATCATAAAGACCACTGGAAGATTTTGCATGCACACGTCGTGAACGATTTGGTCGTAACTTCTTTGCAAAAAGGTTGAATAAATAAACACCAACGGTTTCGTTCCACTTTTTGCCATACCACCGGCTAGCGTTACTGCGTATTCTTCTTGAATACCCACGTCTATAAACGAATTTGGATAATTTTCGGCAAAATCTTTAAGCCCAACGCCATCTTTCATACCAGCAGTAATTGCAAACAAATTAGGCGTTTTTTCTATTTGATTTGATAAAATATTAGAAATTCCGCTAGAAAAATAGTTATTAGATACGCTAAGTTTTGAAGAAACGCCGTGAAACCTTGAAGAATCGTGTTCCGCTTCTTCATAACCCTTTCCCTTTACAGTTTGAAGATGAAGAATCGCCGGCTCGCCGTAACCTTTTATATCGGTTAATATTTTTATTAGCGTTTTTAAGTCGTGCCCGTCAAACTTTCCAACGTATTTAAGCCCTAAGTTATCTGTGAACGAATTGATAGATAAACTTCTTTTTAACGAGCGTTTTATCGCCCTTAAAAATCTACCTATAAACGTTCTTCCTATCGTTTTTTGTAAAAATGAATTAAACTTTCTGTAACTTTTTCTAAGGGTTATTTTTGAAACGACCTTGTAAAGTCCGTTGTTATTTTTACCGATAGACATACCGTTATCGTTAAATACAATTAAAAACTTACGAGGTTTGTCCTTACTGGAAGTTAAGGCTTCCAAATTTAAACCGTTAAAAAACGACGCGTCTCCAACGACGTTTAAAACGTAATAATCTTCGCCTAAATAATCTCTTGAACGACAATATCCAAGCCCAGCCGAAATGCTAGTGCCTGCGTGACCGACCAAAAAGGCGTCCGCATCGCTTTCGCTAGGATCGGGAAAACCGCTTATTCCACCGCTTTTTCTAACGTTTTTAAAATCGTTTAGCCTTCCGGTTAAAATCTTGTGCGAGTACGATTGATGCCCTACGTCAAATATAAGCTTATCGGTTGGAATATCAAAAACGTAGTGCAGAGCAACCGTTAGCTCTACACTACCCAAATTAGACGATAAATGACCGCCGTTTTCATACGTTACGGAGATGATTTGCTCGCGAAGTTCTTGACACAACAGGTTAAGTTCTTCAATATTAAGTTGTTTGAGCGAAGTTCCGCCGTAAAGTTTATCTAAAACAGACATATTACAAATATTTTTTTACTATTTCATCCATTTGTTCAAGTTTAGAAAAAATATCTTTACAAAGTGCTATTTGACAACGCGCCCTTATAAGATTGTGTTCTTTCATTAAAACTTTAAAATATACGTCACCGTTCAAATAATCTTGCAAGAATCTAGACGCTAGTTCAATGGTCATAACGTAAACGCTTAAAGCAAGGGTATTTTTCTCATCTTCGTTTAAAATTTCTTTTAGATATTTAAAATAACCCTTTGAAAATCTGTCAAATCTTTCAAGATCGAACTTAACTAAGTCTAAATTTTGCTCGTCTTCATCGGTAGTTGAACAAATCGACCTTGCTCCGTCACCAAAATCGTAAGCGCAAAGCCCAGGCATAACGGTATCGAGATCGATAACTGCAAGCGCTTTTAAAGTGTCTTTATTAAATAGGACGTTATTGCACTTAGTGTCGTTGTGCGTAACGCGAAGCGGAAGACGGCCTTCATCTAAAAGTTTGCAAAGTTTAACTGCCGTATCTTTATTTTCAAGAATATACTCTATTTCTTCTTTTGCCTTTTCTTTTCTATCGCCAGACGCATGTTTTATAGTCTTTTCAAGCGACGTTATCCTAATTTTTGTGTTGTGAAAATTGGGAATAGTAACGTGAAGTCTATCCGCGTCGTACCCGTTTAATAGATACTGGAATTGACCAAACGCTCTGCCAGCCTCTTCAATAATACCCAAATCGTCAGGCGAGTTATAACACAAACAATCAAAGAATTTGCATGCGCGCCAGAAATTGCCATGTTTGTCAATAACGTACGGATTGCCAGAATTACTTTCCAAAAAATGAAGAACAAATAAATCTTCACATTTATGGCGATGATCAATATAATTATTGATGCTAGTTATGTTTTGCATAATCTTTTCAGGTTGAGCAAAAACGTTTCTGTTAACTTTTTGTAGTAGGTATTGAATAGTTTCAATACCGTTTTGCATAACTACTTTGTAAGTTGAGTTAATGTTTCCTACCGTAAGAACTTCAAAGCGTGAATAATCACCTTCAAAACAAAATTCTTGACAAATTTCTTGAATATCCATAATTTCCCCTATATTATGTTTACAATATATATTATACAATAAGTCTATAATAATTGCAAGACTAAATATTTTTATGAAAAACTGCATAAAAAATACCCACTACGTCGTAGTGGGCAATTCAATTTTAATTACTTGTTTAAAAGTTCAGCGATAGAAACGCCACTGTCAGAACTTTCAGTCCATCCGTGAATTTCATCGTCGTCTTCTTTCTTGGGCTTTCTTTCTTTTTTAGGCTTTTCTTCAACCTTTTCTTCCTTAACAGGAGCGTCTAATAAAGCTTTGATAGAAAGTGTGATTTTTTCCTTTTCAACGTCGATTGCTAAAATCTTAGCATTAACTTCGTCGCCAACTTTAAGTTTAGCTGCGGGGTTTTCAAGGAATTCGTGGCAAATTTGAGAAACGTGAACGAGACCGTCAACACCCTTTTCAATTTCAACGAACGCACCGAAAGATACGATTCTTACAACCTTACCATTGATAACGTCGCCAACGGCGTACTTTTCAGAAACGGTATCCCAAGGCTTGGGTTGTAATTGCTTATAACCGATGGAAACTTTCTTGTTTTCTTTGTCAACTTTTAATACTACGAAATCGTATTCTTTACCGATTTCAAAAACGTCAGCAGGAGATTTAACACCAGTCCAAGATAAATCAGAAACGTGAGCAAGGCAGTCAAAACCATTTACTACTACAAACGCACCAAAACTTGCAAATCTTGCAACGGTACCGGTAACTACGTCATTTTCTTGAACGGAAGCGAAGAACGCTTCTTCTTTGGCAAGTCTTTCAGCTTCTCTTTCAGCCTTTTCAGCTTCTAAGATAACCTTTTGAGAACCTACGATTTCTTTCTTTCTATTCGTAAATTCAACTTTAAGGGGTTTAATTCTTAAAGTCTTGCCTACGTATTTTTCAAGGTCACTAACGAAACCAATTTTGATTTCTTTTGCGGGAACGAATACGTCAAACGCTTCGAACTTACCAGTTAAGCCACCCTTATTGAACGCATCGATCTTAACGTTGATGATTTTACCATCGTTAAGCTCTTTAGCAAGTTCTTCTTGTTGTTTTAAAACGAGAATTTGCTTTTCAGATACAACGAGCGGTTTAGTTTTCATAACTACAACTTCAATTTCACTGCCTGCTTCGTATTTTGCTTTATCGTAAACTTCACAAGCAAGTTCTTCTTTTGGTAAAGTGATGTCAGTTTTTCCGTCTAAATAAACTTTCAAGCCATCGTCATTAACTTGCGATATAACTACGCTAATTTTTTGGCCACGTTTTAAAGCCTTTTTCTCATCAAGTAATTCGATTGCTTCATCCATTGTGTTGATATTCTTTTCTGACATTTTTAAGTAAACCTCCATAGATTCGCCGATGGGAGTTGACGCTCCACTGACGATTCCAACGCTTTCATAGCGATTTAATATTTTATAATCGAGCCCGTTGGGCGACGAAACAAAGTAAGTGTTATCGCAGTTTTGTTTACAGATATCGTAAAGTTTTTGCGTGTTACTGCTATTTTTACCGCCGATAACTATCATAGCGTCACAACTTTTGGATAAATTTTCCGCTTCTTTTTGACGCTCTAATGTAGTATAACAAATTGTTTTAAAAATCTCAACTGTTTTTGAGTGGGAATTATCGAAATTTTTCAAAAATTCGGCAAATTTTTCTCGTGATACCGTCGTTTGAGCCACAATGCAAATTTTTTCGGCGGATATTTTAGAAATATCAACGTCCGTTTTGCCGTCGAAAACCAAAGCAGTTCCACCGCACCAACCGTTAAGTCCTATAACTTCGGGGTGATCCGGTTTTCCAAATATAACTATTTGGTAGCCTTTTGAGTGGTACTCTTCTACTATTTTTTGAGTTTTCATAACGAACGGGCACGTCAAGTTTAAAACCTTAATCTTGCGTCTTTCTAAATCGTTTAAAACGTCAACGCCAACGCCGTGCGACCTGATAATTAATGTATCGCCGTTTTTGAGTGATTCGTAATTATCTAGCGTAACCACGCCTTTTTCACTTAGTGTTTTTAGGACGTTTTCGTTGTGGATAATTTCTCCGTAAACGTAAACGGGCTTATTTTCTAACGATAAAACCGTCTCTATCGCCCTTTGAACACCTTTACAAAAACCACTGTGTTTTGCTAACGTAATTTTCATTTTTTCTTATTCTTCTTGGCTTTGATATTGTCAACGATTTCAAAGAGTTCACCTTGAAGCTCGTGCATTTTTTGAGTGAGAATTTCAGTGCACTTTGCCGATACTTCGGGGGTAAAACGCTCACCGTAGAACTCTTCAAAAGAAATGGGTTTACCAACTATAACATACGCTTTTTTAAACATATGAAGTCTGTCGTAAATGATAATCGGGGTGATTTCAGATTGACCTTTTACAGCAAATAACGCAGTGCCTTGTTTAATCTCTTGAAGGTCGTTAGTTTCAAAGTTTCTTCTGCCTTCTGGGAAAATACCAAGTCTCTTATTGTCTTTAAGAACTTGCAAACCGTCCTTAATACTAGAGATGCTAGGTTTATCTCTATCAAGAGGAATACTTCCAAGTTTTTTAAGTATTGCTCCAAAGAACTTGTTTTTATACCACTCGATTTTACTTAAGAAAATCGTTTTGTTGGGATAAAGTGCTGCAACGACGAAAACGTCCATCTTGCAAAGGTGGTTGCAAACTACTATATTTCTACCCTTTTTAACTAAGTTTTCTTTGCCGAAAACCTTAACTCTATAAAATAATTTGTAAAAAACGTACAAAATCGGTCTTAAAATCCAATATAACATAATCTACCTACGCATTTTTTATTCTTGAAATTACGAAATTTACTACTTCTTCCTGCGTCATATTCGACGTATCGAGATAAACTGCGTCATCAGCTTGACGAAGTGGCGCAAATTTCCTGTGGGAGTCGTTGTAATCTCTAGTTGCAATTTCTTCTTTTAGCGCATCTTTATCAACCGATTGACCTTTTTGAAGTAATTCTTTATATCTTCTATCCGTCCTAACGTCTAAAGATGCGGTAACGTAGAATTTATACTTTGCATCGGGCAAAACGTGAGTACCTATATCCCTGCCGTCTAAAACACAGTCAGTCCCCTTTGCTATAGCGCGTTGAAGTTCAACTAGTTTTTCCCTTACACATTGATGAGCAGATACGGCAGAGGCAAGCATAGAAACGTGATTTTCACGAATTTTTTCCGAAACGTCTTCATCACCAAGGAAAGTTCTTTGACTTCCGCCTTCATACTTTACCCTGACGTCAACGCCTGGAAGAATTTTAGCGACTTCATCGGCGTTTTTTTCGTCAACGCCCATTCTGTAAGCGTAAAGACCCAGCGCTCTATACATAGCGCCAGTGTCGAGATATAAAATATTGAGTTTACTAGATAGCGCCTTTGCTATCGTTGACTTTCCACTACCAGCGGGGCCGTCTAACGCGATGTTTATCATAATTTTACTCCTGTATACCAGCCGAATATCCCGTAGAGAAAGCAATTTGTAAGTTAAAACCACCAGTAAAGGCGTCAACGTCTAAAACTTCTCCAACAAAATATAGACCTTTTATAATTTTACTTTCCATAGTTTTGGGGTTAATTTCTTTTACAGAAACACCGCCCGACGTAATAACCGCCTCGTTTACACCGCGAAGACTTATAAAATCAAATTCAAGATTTTTAATAACCTTAACTAAATTTTCGCGTTCCTTAGAAGTTATCACCGATATCTTTTTGTAACTAGGAATATTTGAACGCTCGATAACCAAAGGAATAAGCGCCTTTGGAAGAAGTGCGTCTAACGAATTTTTAAATTCTTTATTTTTATTGAGAGCGAAATCTCTAAGAATTCTCTCGTCAAGTTGCTTTTCGCTGAGCGCAGGCTTTAAGTCGATTGAAAGTTTAATATCACTTTTATTTCGCCTTGCGATTAGCGCTGAGCAAGTTAGTACTAGCGGGCCTGAAATTCCGTAGTGAGTAAACAACATTTCACCTTGTTCGCTGTAAAATTCCTTGCCGTTTTGTTTAGCGCTGAGTTTAACGTTTTTTAAAGTTAAACCCTGCAACTCCTTATAATCTTCACCCTTTAAATTGATGCCACAAAGCGAGGGATAAAGGTCTGTAACCGTGTGATTAACCGATTTTGCAAACGTAAAACCGTCACCAGTCGAACCAGTTGAAGGATAAGTAATTCCACCAGTTGCAACAATGACCTTATCAGCAAAATATTCGCATTTATCGGTAATTATACCTAAAATTCTATTTCCGTCAGTCTTTATAGAAATAGCAGTTTCATTAAAGTGAATATCAACGCCTAACTTTTCTAAGCGATTTTGCAACGCCTTTATAACGTCACTAGATTTATCGCTAAGTGGGAATACTCTATTCCCTCTTTCAGTTTTTAATTTGAGACCTAAACTTTCAAAAAATGAAATAGTGTCGCTAGGCGAAAAAGTGTTGATGCTACTTAGCATAAACTTGGGGTTTGAAACGACGTTTAGTAAAAATTCTTCAACGTCACAGTCGTTAGTCAAATTGCATCTACCCTTGCCGGTTATATAAAGTTTTTTGCCGAGTTTTTCGTTTTTTTCTATCAAAGTAACGTCAAACCCCTTGCTTTTTTGCATAATGGCGCTAATCATACCAGATGCGCCACCGCCGATAACGATAACTTTCATTAAAACTTTATATCCTTGAATTTTTCTAACGCAACGGCGTTTGTAACGATAGGCGTAAGTGGTGTTACGGTAACGTAACCAAGACTTGAATAATAAACGTCAGTTCCCACGTCCTTTTCAGTAGGTTTAATAGGCTCGCCTATAAGCCTATAAACGTTTTTACCAGTTGAAATATATCCGTCACTATACTTACAAACGCCCGATGAACAAAACTTTACGCCTTTAATCTCACTTTCACTAACGTTTGGAATATTAACGTTTAAAACGTAACTACCACTCGAAATTTCAACTAGTTTATCGAAGATTTTGGAAATTATTTTAGCAGTTTCTTCAAAGTTATAATCTTTGAGGGCAACGTTTGAAAATGCAATTGACGGAATATTTTCAACGCTTGCTTCAAAGCAAGCGTTAACCGTTCCGCTGTAATAGATATCACTGCCAAGGTTTGGACCGCCGTTTATCCCCGACACTACAAAATCGAATTTTTTATCAGTTGCGGTCAAAGCGTATTTAACGCAGTCCGCAGGCGTTCCAGAAACGGAATATCTCTCAACGCCGTCAATCGTATCGACTTTAAAAATCTCGACGTCTTTATGAAAAGACATAGAACGCGAAAAGCCCGATCGGTTACCCGTCGGAGCAAATACGGTTATTTTGTGATTTTCTTTTAGAATACTAGCGAGGGCCAAAATACCCTCGCTAGATATCCCATCGTCGTTACAAAGTAATATTTTCATTATCAAACGGGATAAACTTCAGATTTAACAGCGTCTGCGTCTACCTTTTTATCTCTTGCAAGTCTATATTTGAAGAAATTGATTGCTACTTGGTTGAAGAGCGCGTAAGATAAAACGTCTTCTTCTTGAGTGTAGTACTCTTTCATTTCTTCTTTGAACTTTTCATATTCAGGCTCAATATCGTCAGCAGGACGATAGGTAATTCTCTTTTCGTTGCCAACAACTTTCTTTAAGATTTCAGGATCGGGTTCGCCGATAAGTTTACCGTATTCACCCTTCATTAAAGCCTTAAATTCCTTAGTTACCATCTTATAACGTTCGTTTTGTAAAATATTGAGAACTGCTTGAGTCCCTACTATTTGCGAAGACGGAGTTACGAGTGGCGGATAGCCAGCGTCCTTTCTAACGTTGGGAACTTCCGCTAAGCACTCGGTAAGTTTATCGAGTTTGCCAGCCTGTTGAAGTTGACTCATAAGGTTTGAAAGCATACCGCCCGGAACTTGATAAATAAGCGTGTTAACGTCAATACCTCTAACCTTCGGATTTAAAATACCGTCTTTTTCAAGTCTTTGCGATACTTTTTTGAAGTGCTCGTTAATGGGAACGAGTTTTTCAATATCGATACCAGTATCGTATTCAGTACCTTTTAACGTTGCAACGAAAGGCTCGGTTGCAGGTTGAGAAGTTCCGTTACCCATAGCGGAAAGCGCACAGTCAACGATATCACAGCCTGCTTCAATTGCTTTAAGGTAAACCATTTCACCAGTACCAGTCGTATTGTGAGTGTGAAGGTGAATTTTAGTGGTGGGCTTTAATACCTTCTTCATACCTTTGATAAGTTCGTAAGTGGTATAAGGAAGAATAATGTTGGACATATCCTTTAAACAGATATTATCCGCACCCATATCTTCAAGCGTTTTAGCTTTTTGAATAAAGTATTCGTTGGTATGTACGGGGCTTGTCGTGTAGCAAATAGTTGCTTCGCAAACTGCACCATAATCGCCTTTATACTTGTTGATTGCGTTCATTGCGCACTCTAAATTTCTTTCATCGTTAAGCGCGTCGAACACTCTTATAACGCCGATACCGTTTCTAATTGACGCTTCAACGAATTTATCGACAACGTCATCTGCGTAGTGCTTATAACCTAAAAGGTTTTGACCGCGAAGTAACATTTGAATTGGGGTTTTCTTAATGTATTTTTTAAGAGTGCGAAGTCTTTCCCACGGGTCTTCGTTTAAAAAGCGCAAGCAACTGTCGAAAGTTGCGCCACCCCAACCTTCAAGTGAATAGTAACCGATATCGTCGAGTTGTTCGAGCATTGGAATCATTTCGTCAATGCGCATACGCGTTGCCGCTTGAGATTGATGCGCATCACGAAGTATTGTTTCTGTAATTAAAACTTTTTTAGACATAATTTTCTCCTAATATTAACCGCACATAGCAAGTAATACACCTGCTGCTATAGCAGAACCTATAACGCCTGCAACGTTTGGACCCATCGCGTGCATGAGTAAGTGGTTGTTGGGATCGGCTTCACGGCCAACGTCTTGCGAAATTCTCGCTGCCATCGGTACTGCAGATACACCTGCCGAGCCGATAAGCGGGTTGATTTTGCCACCAGAAAGTTTGTTCATAAGTTTTGCAACTAATAAACCGCCAACCGTACCGAGCATAAACGCAAATAAACCAAGACCGATAATCATAATCGTGTCAAGTGATAAGAATACCGAACCTATCGCCTTAGAGCCTACCATAACGCCTAAGAAAATGGTTATAGTATTCATAAGACCGTTTGACGCGGTGGTTACGAGTCTTTCAGTAACGCCAGACTCTTTGAGTAAGTTACCAAACATAAGCATACCTAAAAGCGGTATAGCGTCTGGAAGAATTAAACCAACAACAAGCGTTACGAGTAAGGGGAAAATGATTTTTTCCACTTTTGAAACTCGCCTTAACTGTTTCATTTTGATTTTTCTTTCTTTTTCCGTAGTCAAAAGTTTCATAATGGGCTTTTGAATGAGCGGAATAAGAGCCATGTACGAGTACGCTGCTATAGCAATCGCTGGAAGTAAATGGTCGGCAAGTTTCTTGGTAACGTAAATAGCCGTAGGACCGTCAGCTCCACCGATAATGCCGATAGCACCTGCTTCTGTACCAGTAAAGCCTAAAAGCCTTGCACCGAAATAGGTAATGAAAATACCAAGTTGCGCTGCAGCGCCGATAAGCATGCTCTTGGGGTTCGCAATAAGCGGACCAAAGTCAGTCATCGCACCGATGCCAAGGAAGATAATCGGCGGGAAAATAACCCAGTCAATACCCTTATAAATGTAGTAGAATAAGCCTTGATCTCTAATAACTTGTTCAGTTGATAAAACGAGTGTGTTAGCATTGTAGATAACGTTGCTGTTATTAAACGAAACTTGGCTTTCTGCTAAGTATTTTTCTAACGCTTCAACCGTCGTTCCACCGTCGAGTTTAAGCATTTGTAAAATTTCAGCTAAAGTACCCCTTGCTACTTCAATATTAGTCGTTGAATCAGTTATCGTGTAACCTTTCGTACCGAATAATATTCTGTAAGCACCTGGGATATTAACTATAAACATACCGAACGCTATTGGAAGAAGTAATAGCGGTTCAAATTTTTTAACTATTGCAAGATAAACAAGGACGAAGGATATAAGGATCATTACGATATTTTGCCAGTTAGCGTCGCCACCGAATAACGAATATATACCGGTGCTATGCCAAAGGTTATTTATCGCCTCACCTATTTCCTGCCCGAATCCTGCACATAACGAGAACAAATCGAGCATAAATCTCTCCTATTTTAACCTATTATAGCCATTACGTCGCCCGTGTTAACGTTCGAGCCAACGGCAGCCTTAAACGAAACTACACCGTCGCAAACAGCGGTGATATCGTTATCCATCTTCATCGCTTCTAAAACGAGAATTACGTCGCCTTCTTTAACGGTTGCACCTTCTGCTACCTTGTACGCTTTAATCATACCGGGCATGGGTGCTTCCATCTTAGTTCCGTTAACGGGTGCGGATGCCTTAGGTGCTGCTGCAGGAGCGGGTGCTGCGGGTGCGCTAGCAACGGGTGCTGCCGCTTTAACTTCGGTAACCACCGGAGCGGGAGCGGAAACTGCGCCTACTTCTTCAACGCCTACTTCGTATTGTTTTCCTTCTATAGTTACGATAAATTTACGCATTTTAATCATTCTCCTTAAAATCTTCTAATCTTTCTTACGATAAAGTCGCATTCTGACTTTTGGTTAAAATAGTACGCGGATATCGCCGCTACTATCGCTGCTTTTATATGAGTTGGTATCTCTTCGCTTTCACTTGAAACAGACTCAACAACCTTTGGTTGTTCAACAACTTTAGGTTCTTCCTTTTTCTTAGGCTCAGTAGTTTTATTCATGATTTTCCCGCAAATAGTAACGGAAAGAACGATTATTATCATTCCAATGAAAATTACTAGCATACCAAGAACGAAAACGAATAAACCGTTTGCAACAGGACTATTCATATTTTACACCTCAGTTAAGAATCATTTGAAGTGCGGAAATTACGTATTGACGAGTAAATTCCGGTTCAATAACGTTGTCAACACAACCGAGTTTTGCGCTGTTGAACGCGTCTTGACTGTCAGCATACTTAGATTCAAGTTCGCTAATCTTTTCTTGATCAACAGTACCAAACGTTGCGCTAATGCCAGCAAAACCGTCTAAGAGCGAAATCTTAGCGCCTGCAAATGCGTAAACGTAATCACTGCCGAACGCCTTGGATACGAACGCCGTATAGCCGATGCCGATTGCCTTTCCGTATACTACCGTTACGCGCTTTAACGTAGATAAAACGTCAAGCAAATTCATAAGTTCTGTCATAACGGGAGTGTTGCAAGCGCAAGCATCGAGTTTTAAGCCGTTAGAGTTAACGTAGAAAACGACTGGAAGTTCGTTAGCGTAGGCAAAGTTTGCAAAGTTTTTAATCTTTAAAACAACGTCGAGCGAGATATCAACACCGTTTTCGCCACCGCCCATAATAATACCTGCGGTAGCAATTCCGCCTACTCTACCAACGCCAACCGTAACGTCGTCAACGTACCCTTCGTTCATCTTGATAAACGAGCCGTTATCGAACGTTGCGGAAATTAAACCGTCAACGTCCACGTTAGAGTTTAAGTATGGCGCGTTTCTATTAAAGTCGTCACCATTGTCGATTTGGAAAGCGGAATCTTTGTGAAGAGCGGATAAAATTTCAACGATTTTAACCTTTGCATCTTCTAATCCGTCAATACCAACGGTCTTAACGCCGTTTTTAGCCTTTGCAACGGTATCTTTAGTTTCGCCTGCTTTCGATGCGGAAATAACCGCGGGGCTTGCGTACGATACGCACGCATTACCTACTACGAAAGTAAAGTCAGCGTTGTCTGCTAAAATTGCAGAAGAACCTAAAACGTCACCAGTTGCAATTGCAATTTGCGGTGCTAAACCTTTGAGTTCGTTAGAGTATCTAAGCAAGTTTGCAATACCTTCTAAAACGGCAACCCCCTCGCCTACTTGCACGCCTTTGCTGTTCAAAAGGTAAATGACGGGAACTTTAGAGTCGTACGCCTTAGAAAGACATTCGCTTGCCTTATCACAACCAGCCTTAGAAAGACCACCGTCTAAAACCTTATAATTTTGAGCAACGACGTAAACGGGGAATCCGTCAACCGTTGCGTAGCCGGTAACTACACCAAGCCCGTCAACTTCACTGCCGTAAAACTCGTTTTTTGCAAAACTGAAAGTATTGAATTCCACAAAACTACCGTCGTCAATAATCTTAGCGATATCTTTCTTAACGTCAGCCGTTTTTTCATTAAGTTCAAGTTTTCGCGTTTTGAGTAAATCTATGTTATTCATATATGCCTCCATAACGTATTTCCTAATAATTATATAATAATTATTATGTTTTAGCAATACTTTTCATTAAATTTTTTCCTATTTTTAACTGTAACAACTAAAAAAGCGGACTTAAGTCCGCTTTTTATTACTTTATACCGCAAGTTGCCAAGAATTTCATAAATGCGAGATAACCTTGAGCGTCTTTACTAAATACCGAAGTATTGTAAAGTATTTCCGCACAAACGTTGTTTACGTATTCCGTAAGGACGGCGTTCGCCTTTTTAACGTCTTTAATTCTCGGGTATTTACTAAGTAAACTCTCTATCATATCCTTGTGAACGAATAAGTCGTGTTCAGGATTTGAAATTGCTTCTTTATCGTACGGCACTTTACGAGCGAGAATTTCTTCTATTGCACTAAACTGGCGTTTAAGCCTTGCGGGAAGAATATATAAACCCATCGCTTCGATAAGACCAATACCCTCTTTTTTGATATTGTGATACTCGGGGTGAGCGTGATAAATACCGTCGGGATATTTTTCACTGGTAAGATTGTTTCTAAGTATCAATTCAATACAGTATCTACTGTCGGAAATAAACCTTGCAATAGGCGTAACGGTATTATGCCTTACTCCGTTTTCCTCCGCGATAATGCCAACGGTTTCGTCACTATAACCTTTCCAAAGTTCAATAACGTTAGTAGCAAGTTCTTGAACGGTGTTTCTATTGAACCCACTAATTCTAACTACTGAATTGTAAAAATCAACGATTTCAACAGTCGTGTCGGGATAATCTTTGCAACTTAAAGTCTTTTTTGCCTTTGACTTTTGAAGTGGCATAAGGTGTTTACCGCCTTGATAATGCTCGTGATTAAGTATTGAACCGCCAACGATAGGCAAATCGGAATTCGAGCCTAGAAAGTAAGACGGGAAAAGTTCAATAAAGTCAAAAAGCCTTTCAACCGTTTTACCGTTTATGCACATCGGGGTGTGTTTTTTACTAAATAAAATACAATGCTCGTCAAAATATAAGTAAGGTGAATACTGCATTGCCCATTCTTCCCCACCGAGCGTTAAAGAAATCGTTCTTAAATTAGAGCGCGCGGGGTGAGTTAACGTGCCGTAAAAACCTTCGTTTTCCTTGCAAAGCATACATTCGGGATACTTATCAGTCTTAGGTGCGGATAAAAGTTTTGCAATATCTTTATTGTTTTTTTCGGGCTTGCTGAGATTTATCGTAATTTCAAGTGGGACTGGAAGTTTTTCCGCATCCCACTTAACGTTTTTATCGATTGCAGTTTTTCTTATGTAATAATTTTTAATGCTTAAATTGTAAAGATAATCGCAAGCCGTTTGTGAACCTAGTTTTTCCTTTAAGGACATAAACGTACTGTTTATTTCCGAAGGTCTCGGCGTTAAAATACCAAAAACGTAATTTGCAAATAAATCGGCTTCTATCTCGTTACTTGCAATGCCGTTTTCAATAGCATAAGTCATTATCTCTTCAATTAAAACGTCGGGAATTTCATAAGCACGAATTTCTTCTTTTGCCTTTTCGGTAAGTTTTTCTTTACTTTTTGAAGACAAGCCGAATAGGTTAAGTAAAACGTTAGTAAAATAAACTTCGTCAAGTGCGTTCATACCTAAAAACGCATCTGCGTATACTAAAAGTTTTTCAATCAATTTTTTTCCGTCAATCATATTAACTCCAAAATTTTAACTTATATGATTATATCATATACGATAAATTTTATCAAGTGTTTAAATAATTATAAATCAAATCGGTCAAGGCTCGTCCCTTCCACGTCATCGCGAATTAGTTTTTTATCTTTTAGCACTATCCCTTTAACCAAACTTCCGTTGCCGTATTTATCCTTAATCCCACCGATTATATCGTTGAGTTTTAACTTTTTCTCGTAAAAATCTCCGTCAAGCGATATTTGCCTTGCGGAAGAATCGAAACCGGAAACGGATAAACCTATCGTCCTTATCCCTACGGAAAAATCGTAATTTTTCTTAAATAACTTAAAAGCTAAATCTTTAAAATCTTCGGGTAAAACGGTGGGCGAGTCAAACTTTCCTTGACGCGTTGAAGAATTTAAAAACGCGTCGCGAACGAAAATTGAAAGCGTAGTCGCTCCGCCAAGTCCGTAAGAAATAAGCCTTGAAGATACCGTTTCCGAAAGTGCAGTAAACATAATCTTAACGTCTTCATCAGTCGTCAAATCACGATAGGTGGTTATTGAGTTACCAACAGATTTTATCTCGCTTGACTCGTTGTCTTTTAAAACTGGACTATCGTCTTTGCCGTTTGCGTAATCGCTTAACGTTCTACCCCATTTTCCAAAGTGTTTATCAAGGTATTTTACGTCTATTTTTGCTAAATCGCCTATAGTTTTAACGTTAATTTTTTTTAGTTTATTTGCCGTTGACTTACCAACGAACAAAAGGTCTTCAACTGGTAAATTCCAAACCTTTTCTTTATAGTTGTCAACGGAAATTACGGTTGTTCCATCGGGTTTTTTAAGGTCAGATCCAAGTTTTGCAAAAACTTTATTGAAACTAACGCCCACGGAAACGGTTAAACCTATCTCGCTCTTAACCCTTTCTCGTATAGTGTCGGCAATTTTTTCGCCACTGCCGAATAGTTTTGTGGACTCGGTTACGTCAAGCCAACACTCATCAATGCCGAACGACTCTATCCTATCGGTATATTCTCGATATATGTTTTTTACAAGTTTTGAGTACGCTGTGTAATGAGAGTGCTTTGCTTCAACTAAAATGATATCCGGGCATAATTTTTTAGCGTCGTTTATAGTCATACCAGTTTTAACGCCTAGTTTTTTTGCGCCCTCGGACTTTGCCAAGATTATTCCGTGCCTATTTTCCACGTTACCGCACACGCCTACCTTTTTTCCAACGAGCGACGGATTGAGTTTCATCTCAACGCTAGCGTAAAAATTATTAAGATCTGCGTGCAGTATTACTTTCAAACTTCTTTCTCCTAAGTTTTAACTTTTTTCTAAAATAATTTTGGATTTTATCGCCGTATTTGTAGATTATTACGGCAACGAATATCGTTATAGAAATAACCACACCCCACAAAAGTATTCCCCACCAAGTATTAAATGGAATTATACTTCCGCTTAGCGAGTAAGCCGATAAAAAAACCGATATCGTTCTACAACATATTATCATAACGATAAAATATCCCGTGCTCATAGACGAAAGCCCCGCTATAAAACAAAGAGTATCGTCGGGAAAAAATGGAAATAAGAACATAAAAGTTAAGATAATTTTATCTTTATTTTTAACTTTTTTAAGCCATTTATCTAAGTTTTCCTTACCCACTATCCAAGTAACTACCTTATACCCTAGAACTCTGCCTATATAAAATGCAATAAACGAGCCTAAAAGGATACCAAGTAGCGAATAAATTGACGTTCTAAACGCGCCGAACAGCGCAACGCCTGTTCCTATTGAAATAAACCCCGGAATAGGAAGTAGCACGACTTGTAAAACGTTAACAGCGATATAGATAACTACTGCTAAATAGCCAAACGATGCAACGTAATTTCTCAAATCTTCCACGCTGTCAATCTTATCGCCTATTCCAGAAATTTTTAAAAAATACATTATTAAAAGCGATATTGAAATTAACGATAAAACGACAATTGAAATCTTATAAATCGTTTTTTTATCCGCCGTTGCGTATGCTAAGGCAATAGTCGTTATAATGGATACCACTATCGTTACGGTGGAAATTAAAAACGGCTTGTTTTCATAAAAAAATCCACCCGAAAACGTACCTACGTATAACACGGAAACGAGTATCGTTATCCCCGACAATAAGCAAAGCGCAACGGATAAAAGTGTTGATTTTAAAATTAAACGACGTTCCATACATATAATTATATGTAAAAACGCCGTTATTTAATCACTATTAAACGTTTGCCGACTGCAACTTTTTAATCTCGTTACGAGCAAGTTTATCACAGCGGTTATTGTTTTCGTTATCCGCATGCCCCTTAACTTTAACAAACTCAACTTTATGAGCGTTGGTAAGTTCAACGAGCCTTTTCCAAAGTTCCAAGTTTTTAACTGGCTTTTTATCCGCCAAACGCCAACCGGAAAGTATCCAACTAACGATATACCCTTCAATAAACGGCGAAACTGCGTATTGTGAATCAGAGTAAACTGTAACTTCACACCTTTCCTTTAACGCTTCTAAGCCTTTGATGATGGATATCAGTTCCATTTTATTGTTCGTGGTCTCGATGTCCCCACCAGTCAAGATTTTTTCAACGCCGTTATATATTAAAATAGAAGCCCAACCGCCAACTCCGGGATTACCCGAACACGCACCGTCGGTATAAATATCAACTTTCTTCATATTTACCTTTATTAATTATATTAATAAAATTATACCACTATAATATAAAACTGTCAATAACAGTAAAAATCTTTTTATAGCAAATAGCACTTACTTTCGGCAAATGGTTTGCTACGCAAAGCACTAAGCACTTGCGTGTTCAAATCACACATATACTGTGAGACGCGATATTGCCACTCAAGTTTGCGCATCAAAGATTGTCTTCGGCAAATGGTTTGCTACGCAAAGCACTAAGCACTTGCGTGTTCAAATTACACGTATAATGTGAGACGCGATGTTGCCACTCAAGTTTGCGCGTCATAGATTGTCTTCGGCAAATGGTTTGCTACGCAAAGCACCGAACACTTGCGTGTTCAAATCGCTTGGCAAATAAAAAGTGGCATACCTATTGGTACACCACTTTTATTTGGCAGGGGAGACGCGATTCGAACACGCAACCAGCGGTTTTGGAGACCGCTGCTCTACCGTTGAGCCACTCCCCTAAGCGAAGATTATTATACATTATTAAAACTTTTAAGTCAACAAAATTTTAATAAAATAAGAATAATTTTGCTTTAATTATATCATTTCATAAACGACGGCGAAGATATTACGAAATCTGCCGTTGCAACGTTGGTTGCTATCGCTACGTTATACACGTTTGCAATTCTAAGCAAAGCCTTAACGTCTGGATCGTGCGGTTGTGCGGATAATGGATCACACAAGAACACTACTAAATCGATTTCGCCTTCGGCGACTTTTGCGCCGATTTGTTGATCTCCACCGAGCGGACCTGATAAATACCCCTTAACTTCTAATCCTGTTGCCTCGGCAATTCTTTTAGATGTCGTTCCAGTACCGCAAAGTTGATAATTTTTAAGTATTTCGTAATTTTTTTGCGCCCACTCAACGATTTCTTGCTTTTTACTGTCGTGAGCGATAAGCGCTATAGTTTTAACGTCTTTCATAAAATTAATCCTTTACTAAATATTTTTCGCAGTAAGATTCAAATTTAGCCTTGAATTCTTCGCCAGCCTCTTCGTCCTTAACGTATTGGTGATAGTTCATATTCTCATTATCCAAGATAGCACCGGCAATATTTGAACAGTGGTCTGAAATTCTTTCAAGATTAGTTAAAAGGTCTGACCAAACGAAACCAGCTTCAATCGTACAAACGCCTTGTTGCATTCTTTCGATATGACCTTTACGATAATTGTCTTTCAAAATATCTACTACTTCTTCAAGCGGATCGATTTCAAGTGCGGACGCTGAGTCGTTTTCAACGAACGCTTTAAGAGATAACTCTAACGTTTCCCTAACCGCCTTTAAGATATTGTCAAAATCTCTTTGAGCAATTTCACTAAACACCATACCTTTTTCGTGAAGTTCTTCAGCAGACTCAACGATATTGATGCTGTGGTCGGCAATACGCTCGCAGTCGCCTATTATATTTAATAGTTTTGCAGCCTCTTTTGAGTCGGCTTCACTAGTTGACGCACTGCTAAGTTTTAACAAATAAGTACCTAAAACGTCTTCGTAATAGTCCGTTTTATCTTCGTCTTCACGAATTTCGTTAGCAAGTTTTGGTGAATAGTTATTTAAAAGATCAAACGCCTTATAAATTGAATTTACCGAAACTGTTGCCATTTCAACTGCAAGTTTTTTGCTTGCGGATAATGCAAGTGCCGGCGTCTTTAAAAGTCTTACGTCTAACAAAGAATTCTTTTCTTCTTCCTTAGCGTCAGGTATAAGTTTAATAGCAATCTTTTCAAGAAGTTTACCCATAGGTAACATAAGCGCAGTACAAGCGATGTTAAACAACGAGTGAATAACCGCGATATTGAATTGATTTGCGCGCTCGCCTAAAATTGCAGGACTGAAAATCCATTTTGCAAGAATGAATATAATTATCCAGAAAGTCGTTCCTATAACGTTGAAGGCTAAGTGAACGAGCGACGCGCGCCTTGCGTTTTTATTAGTTCCAACGGAAGAAATCATAGCGGTTACGCAAGTGCCGATGTTTTGACCCATAATAATGGGAATTGCAGAACCTATAGTTACCGCGCCCGTTGCCGATAACGCTTGAAGCATACCAACCGACGCTGACGACGATTGAATTGCCGCCGTTACCAACGCACCGAATAAAACGCCAAGTAACGGATTTTTAAACACTATAAATAAATTTCTAAACCACTCCGAGTCTTGCAAAGGTGCAACCGCGGTGGTCATAGCGTTCATGCCGAAAATTAAAGTGGCAAAACCTAATAAAATCAAGCCTTCGCTTTTGCGCTTGTCTTTTTTCATAAAAACGTATAAGATAGCGCCGATTAAAGCGAGTATTGCCGAGAAATTTTTCGGGTTGAGCATTTGAATAAATATACTCTCACCTTGAATACCAGTTAAAGATAATAACCACGCAGTAACAGTAGTTCCAACGTTAGCGCCCATTATAACGCCGATTGATTGATGCAAACTCATAAGCCCAGAGTTTACAAAACCTACGACCATAACCGTAGTTGCGGCAGACGACTGAATTATAGCGGTTACACCAAGTCCAGTCATAAAGCCGGCAAATCTATTCGTGGTGAGTTTACCAAGTAATCCACGAAGACCTGCGCCTGCACGCCTTTCGAGTGCAGAGCCCATAACGTTCATTCCAAATAGGAAAAGCGAAATACCACCTATCAATGAAAGCACGTCAAATAAATCCATTGTATTCCTCCTAAATATAGTAAAATATTAAAAAATATTTATTGAACGCAAAATCAAAAAAATAAAATTTAAGTTACCTAAAATTTCACTTAAAAATTAGTAATTCTACAAAAAACTCTAAATTACCCTATTTACATTTTAGCATATAAAAGTTCAAGATGTAAAGAATATTTTGACCTTAATAACAAATTTTCATAATAAAAAACGCGGTGAATTTTCACCGCGTTAAAATTGAGCATAAAATAAGATTAAATATTATAAATGATTAGTTGCTTCCCTTTCAAAGAAACCAAGTTCACGCTTTAACATATACTTAACTTGCTTAATCTTCCAAAGAATTCTCTCTTCGCCACCAACGTAGCCTTGCGATGCTTCAAAACCTAACGAACTATCGCGTTTTACGTACTTAATACTCTTTTCAGCGTTTGCAATTTCGTTCTCTGCAATTTTTCTAATTTTTGCGCAAATTTCAAGCATTTTCTTAGGACTATCGCAGAATTTTAAAGCAACTCTTTGTTCGTAGAACGTCTTGACGTTAATAATGGTCGTTACGCAACAAACGAGATATTCACACATGTTAAGAACGAGTGAAAGTGCTTTATTTTTATTAGGAATTGCTTTAAGTTTCTTAACGCCAGACTTTAAGAGTCTTAACATTTCCTTAACCATCTTAACTTCTTGCTTATGTCTAAGACCGTAAGGAATACCTAAGTCAAATACGCCAAGATTTTCTTCAAACTGACCGTAGAATCCCGGCCAGAAAGCATCGCCAGATACGACGTTTGGAAGTCTAGGCGGTTTCTTTGAAGTTGCTAAGCAAAGTGGGTACGCCGTACCGTTTCTACACGGACCGTACTGCTCTTCAACCGACGGTGGAAGATAAGTTATTGCTTTACTAATATCTTCAAAGGCATCGTAGAGTTCTTCGCTAGAATTTTCAAAATACGCGTTGAATACTCTCTTTAAGTTTTCTTCGGGCTTATCTTCAAACATAAACGAAAGTTGCGCTAAGCGGGAAATGAAACTTGGATAAGCTCCGTAGTGATGACCTTCCATCAAACCGCAAAGACCGTATTCGTTTTTAGCCTTATTAACTTCGTTAAAACGCTTTAACCATTGCATCGGGAACGGCATATAAGGAATAGTACCAAAGTCCCAAGTTCTACCAGCGGTGTTACTCATCGCGTAAAGTTTAATACCGTTTTTCTTAGCGGCCTTTGCTTCGCTTAAAAAATATTTACCGGGCTCTGCCCTAGCAATAGAATAGTCGGTAACCATTTGGTCTGAACCCATCATATCGTAATGCTCGAACATTTCAAAGGTAACGTTTAACGAAACGTCTTTTGGCATATTGTTGATAAGTTCCACCCTTTCTTTTTCGGGTGCCCAACCCCAGTTGTACGACCAGAACACTACGTCTGCGTTAGGATTATACTTTCTAACCGACTTTTTAACCATATTTATCCACAACGGATAATCTTCACACGGGAACCAACCCGGCGTAGGAACGCCAGTACCGAGATTATCTTCGGGTTTTTGTTTAATTGAACGCGGTTCAACCCTAGGATCACGGCTCTTAAACTCAACCGACTCACCAACGAGTGTGATACCTTTAAGTTCTGGACACTCTTTAAACACCGCACCGTAAGTCTTATCAAATTCCGCTTCGGCGTTTTCAGCGTAAATGTCGATAAAGTTACCAAACGCTGCGTAAACGTAAACGTCTAAACCAAATTGCGACGCCCTTTTAACAACGTCTTTAAAATTAAGTTCGCCAGCGGGAGAAAGGTTAACGCCCTTAGTAAATAAAAGTATAGCGTCGTAACCGTAACGAGCGATATTTTGAAGGTATTCATCGGGGAAATCGTCGTAACCGTAACCAGAGTGAACCATTCTCGGTGAGAACGGAAGTTCAACTTTTAAATCGCCTTTTTTAAGGATAGGCGCTTTCTTTTCAAACATTAAAAATTCAAGATAATAAATGCCTTGAGCAACCGTTCTATCACTCTCGGCAACGACCTTTATCTCGTCTTCTAAAACGCTAATAGTGTAAACTTTTTTATCTTTAGATAAAACTTTTGAAATTTCAGTGGTGATTTTAAAGCCGTGAGCATTATCGTCAATCTCACCCATAATATCAAACGCAGACTTTAAAAATTTCTTCATATCTTTAAGTGCGTTGTTGATAACTACGCTATCGCTTTTAACGAGCGAAACTAAGTTAGGAAGAGAAATTTCGCCCTTTTGTGGCTCAATATCTTTTCTAATGTTCTTTGGGTGAAAATCTTTGAGTTTTTTTCTAAAATCGAAATCTGCCATAATTTTTCTCCTAGTATAAAGACACCTTTTTTAAGGTGCCTTTTAAATTATTTAGCGTATTCAACGCTTCTAGACTCTCTTATAACGTTAACTTTGATTTGACCGGGGTATTCCATAGTCTCTTCAATCTTCTTTGCAATATCTTTTGCAAGGAATAACGCCTGACTGTCGTCAATTTGTTCGGGTTTAACGATAACTCTTACTTCTCTACCCGCTTGGATAGCGTAAGCCTTTTCAACACCCTTAAAGTCGGTTGCAAGTTCTTCAAGTTGCTCTAAACGTTTAACGTAGCTAGACTCGATTTCCTTTCTAGCGCCAGGTCTAACACCAGAGATGGCGTCCGCCGCTTGAACTAAAACCGCTTCGATGCACTTTGGCTCAACGTCACCGTGGTGAGACTCGATACAGTTGATAACGAATCTATTTTCCTTGAACTTTTTAGCAAGTTCAACGCCAAGTGCGATGTGCGTGCCTTCGTTTTCAAAGTCAACTGCTTTACCGATATCGTGAAGAAGACCACCGCGCTTTGCAACGTTTACGTCAACGCCGAGTTCTTGAGCCATTAAGCCTGCAAGCCTAGAAACTTCTAAAGAGTGTTTTAATACGTTTTGACCGTAACTAGTTCTAAACTTTAACTTACCAAGTATTTTGATAAGTTCTGGATGAACGTTGTAAACGCCCGTTTCAAAGGTTGCGCCCTCGCCCGCTTCTTTAATGATAACGTCGAGTTCTTTTTTAACTTTTTCAACCGTTTCTTCAATACGAGTGGGTTGAATTCTACCGTCGGCAATAAGTTTTTCGAGTGAACGCCTTGCAACTTCACGGCGAACTGGGTCAAAGCCCGATGCAACTACTACTTCCGGAGTATCGTCAATTATAAGTCGAATACCAGTCGCGTTTTCTAAAGCGGTAATGTTTCTACCTTCACGGCCGATAAGCCTTGCCTTCATATCGTCGTTGGGAATTGATATCGAAGTAACGGTAAGTTCGTTACTTTGGTCAACTGCACAACGTTGAATTGCAAGAGAGATAATTTCCTTAGCCTTTTTGTCAGCCTCGTCCTTTGCTTGCTGTTCGGCGTTGCGAACGTAACCTGCAACTTCTCTTCTTGCTTCCTCCTTAACGTCTTCCATAATGACGGATTTCGCTTCTTCTTGAGTCATTTGAGCAACTCTTTCGAGTTCTTGAACGAAAACTTCGTGCTGGGTTTCGAGTTTAACGATAAGTTCGTCAGCCTCCGCCTGCTTTTTCTCTAAAGTTTTCGATAACGCTTCAACTTCTTCGGTGCGCTTTAATAAGGTTGCGTCTTTCTTATTAAGAATTTCGTCCTTTTGATTTAAGCGTTGCTCGATTTTTTGAAGTTCTGCTCTCTTTTCTCTAGTTTCTTTTTCAAATTCGTTTCTAAGCCTTAATTCCTGTTCCTTAACCTCAACTATCGCGTCTTTTTTAATTGCTCTACATTCGTTTTCCGCATTAGCCTTCATTTCGGCTACTAATCTTTCGGTTGAACTGATTTTATTTTTGCGGGAAATATGTGAAATCACGTAGAAAACTACGGTTCCAAGCGCTAAGCCAACTACTCCGCCGATAATCGCTGACAACATCGGCGACAATGCAAGTAACAGGAAGGTCGCGTTTTGTAACATACGGTTACCCTCCTTAAAAAAATTAAATTATAATCTTAGAAAACACTGCTGAATTTAGTTTAAACCCAACACTGCCCACTTTAATCATATACATTTATATTTTAATATAACCAGTATTAAAAGTCAATATCAAAAGTAAATAAAATTACCATTTTTTTCAAAAAAAATAAACCCGAAAAACGCTTCGGGTTTATTTAATATTTTTTTCTAATTGAACGAATACGGATTGCCGTTTGAATCGTACGCCCAGTCACCTTCATAATAAAGTTCAGCGTCACCACACCAGCCCATAACTATGCCGTATGACGTAAGAACGTAGTTTTCGGGATCAACGTAAGTGCCGTTTTTCAACTTTATAAACCCCCTAATGTCTCTTTCTAACGGCTCGATTAAAAGTAAATTATAATCACTTCTAGAACAGTTAAAATACACCTTTTCAACGCTAGGAAATACTTGAATAAGGGGTTTCCAGCCCTCTAGAGTGTGATAACTGCTCTCGGGAATTGACCTAATCGACGAATTTAAAACAACTTGTTTAAGCGACGTGCAGTTTTGGAAGGCTAACTGCCTAATTTCACGCACCATACTGCCAAACACTACCTTTTCTAGCGAAGTGCAGTTATTAAACGTCAACTCTCCAATCGTTATTATATTATTGCCGATTACCGCTTTTTTAAGTTTCGTGCAGTTGTCAAACAAGCCGAACACCGCACCCAAATTTTCCATTCGAGTGTAACTATCATCAAAACCACCGATAACCGTGTTTGGAATAGTTATCTCTTCAATATCGGTGCTTGCAAACGCGCCGTTACCTATATACTTAATGCCTTCGCTAATTTTTATGGATTTAATAGACTTATATCCAACGTTTTTTTCAGTTGAGAACACACCGGGCGCAATCGCAATGACTTCTTGAAGTTCATCGCTACCCTCGGGCTTAATGTAAGACGGAATTTCAACGTGTTCGTACGCATTTTCATCTAAGCCGTTGTAACCGACTAAAACGTAACCTGTAATATTAGTATTTACTTCTCTTATGGTTTTCTTTTCAAACACTAGGTTTGGGCATTTAAAGTAATAACCGCAAAAACACTTACCACTATCGTTTTGATGTTCTTGATAGTTTTGACTGCCAACGCCGTTTAATTGCCTTTGCCAGTGATGAGTATCGTTATAAGTATACTCGCTAGCGTATTCGGGCGGTATTTCAACGGTGCCATCATCGCCGTTACCACCGCAAGCGGTAAAAATTGAAAGCGACATCAAAATTGAAAGCAATAATAAAAGGATTTTTTTCATAAAAATCTCCACGATAATCTATTTTGATTATATTAACATTAAATTAGCGTTTTTGTCAATATTAAAATAAAAAATCCCGCTTAAAAGCGGGATAATTTTATATAAGTTTCTTGGGTTTTCCGTTTTCGTCGTAAGTCCACTGACCTTTAAAATAAATTTTAGAGTTGTTATTCCAGCCAGTAACGTAACCGTAGGTCGTTTGTTTATAATTGCTAGGTGATATAGGATTACCGTCTTCATCTAACGGATGCCCACTCTCAGGGTCTCTATCAACGAGTGGTAAAAGTAAAGCGTTATACTCTTCTTCCGTAATTTCTAAAAAGATTCCAGCAGGCGAACCCATAGACGCGCCTTGAAATTGATTGAATATCGTTACGTATTTCTTTTCGTCTTTATCGTTAACTACGCCGTCGCGGTTAGAATCATATCTCAACGAGCTTGCAATATGACTTTCTGGGATATTTACAACTGACTTCGGTATAACTAAGTTGCCGAGATTGCTACAACAGTAAAAGTTTCTAGTGCCGAGGCGCGTAACGTTTTTACCGATTATAACTTCTGAAAGACTACTGCAAGATGAGAAACAGTATCCGCGTAAATTCGTGATACCGTCGCCTATTACTGCCCTTTTGAGTGCAGAACAGCCACTACAAATATTATAAATTTCGCCTTGAACGGAGTTTGGAATTATAATTTCAGTGATTAAAGAACCACTAAACGCACCCCCACCTATAGTTTTTAAACCTTCGTTAAGTTTTATAGATTCTATAGAATTTTTACTACCGGTCGGTTTAAATACGTTTGCATCTATAACTAAAACGGGATACTCGATTTCTCTAGCGTATTCTAAAATCGTTTCAGCGTAAACTTCGTCATAATTTTCGTCGTTTTCGTCAAACACCGGAAGTGGCTGACAAAGCGTTGCGGGAATTTCAATATGAACGTCAGAATCAAAATCACCTATATACTCGGTAACTGCGTAATAGAAATTTGGCTCGCCCGTTTCATCGTTAATTATAGGATCACCGTCTTTATCCACGTCATAACGTAAAGTGTAGATAACGTCGTCTGAAAAATAGTATTTTCCACCGCACTTGCATCTGCCAAGCCTGTTAGTATGTTCTGCGTATTCAGTCTTACCGTTACCGTTGGTTTGTTCACGCCAGTGATGCGTTTCGTTATACGAATATTCTTTAGAATATTTGGGAGTTACGGACGCACCGTCGTCAGAACCGCCACCACCGCAAGCGGTGAGCGATAATATCGTTAATATTGAAAACAATAATGCTAATAACTTTTTCATTTTCCCTCCATACCCAGTATATTTTACCATAGGATAAACGCCGTGTCAATACAAAAAAAATCCCGATTAATTCGGGATAATTTTTTAATTAGGAACTGGTTCGCCGTTAGCGTCGTAATGCCACTCGCCAACGAAATAAATTTTTGCCATACCAGACCAGTCTTCACGATAGCCCGGTTTACGCGAAATTCCGTCTTCTATAATTTCACCGGTAACTACGTCACGCTCATAAAGGGGAACTTCAAGCGCTTCAAGTTCCTCTTCTGTAATTTCAAGGAAAATCTCTTTAGCATACAAGAAGTAATCGGGAACGGAAACAAGTTTATCGTTAACGTTTCCTACCCTAATAGAAGTCTCTGGAAGATGAACTAAAGACTTAGGAAGAGCAATCTTCTTTAAATTCTTACACTCGTAGAAAGCCCTACCCGATATCGATTTAATATTCTTACCGAGCCTTACGTCACTTAAGTTCGTGCAAGATGAGAAAGTATATCCCCCCATATCGGTAACACCGTTTCCTATAACCGCCTTTTCAAGTTGAACGCAACCGCCGAAAACGTTTGGCAAAGTCGACGTTACGCTATCTGGAATAACGACTTCTTTAAGCCTAGTCGACGCAAAAGCACCGCTACCAATAATTTTAATCGTATCGGGAATAATAACCGATTCAATAGCAACGTTAAGGGGATTTCCATCGGTAGGATAACCGTAGGTTTCAGTATCTTCATCGTAATTCCAATATTTATTAGAATCACCAGTTACTTTAAACGCGTAATTATAAATCTTAACTACCGGCAACGCTTCTTCATCTCCAACGCCTTTGTAGCTTGAAGGTATTTTAATATGAACCGGCGCGTTAGAGCCTTCGCCTTTAAATCTAATGATTTGATAGCCTTTAAGAACGCTTTGACTGCCTACTCTTTCATAATATTTCGCAAATTCTAAAAATTCGGAAACGTCGTAATAATACTCACAAACGCTACATCTACCGCCATCTTTAACGTGAGGTGCATAATCGGTGTAAGGCTCGCCATCTCCACTTTCCAAAACTCTCCAGTGGTGCGTATCGTTGTGAAGATAATGTGTTGAATACTTAGGTGAATTATCATCACCACAACCTATAATTTGCAAAGCAAACATAACTAATAAAACTAAAATTACTAATTTTTTCATAAACTTCTCCATACGAAATAATTTTATCATACGATAAAAAAGGTGTCAATATAAAAAATCTCGAACAGGTCGAGATTTTTTGTTAGTTATTAGTATGCAACTGGATTACCGTAATCATCGTAATACCACTCGCCCACGAAATGAAGTTTTGCCATTGCCGACCACCCCTCGCAATATCCAGGGTTTCTATCTATTCCGTCTTCAATGACGTTGCCGTTTGAATCGCGCTGATACTTGGGTTTTTCGAGCGATTTTAACTCTTCTTCCGTTATTTCTAAGTAAATATTGCTTGCGTACTTAAAATATTGAGTTATTGAAACTTTTTTATTTTCAACCGCAGGTGAAGGAACGTCACCTTCCGGTAGATATACGAGCGACTTTGGTATAACCACCGTCTTTAACTCAGTACATTCGTAAAACGCACGCATTGCAATCGCTTCGAGTTTACTACCAAACTTAATATAATTAAGTTTTTTGCAAAGTGAGAAAGCATATCCACCAAGGTGAGTAACGCCTTCGCCAAGCACAACTCTTTCTAGTTGAGTGCAATCACCGCAAATATTTCTAAGTGGCCAGTAATAATTTTCAACGTTGTAGTTTGCCTTTTCGGGCGTAGGAAGATTTCCTATCTTCTCTCCATATCCACCAACTACGCTATCTGGGATAACAAGTTCTTTAATTCTCGTGCCGTTAAACGCACTTCTTCCTATAAAAATTATACCCTCGGGAATAATTATCGACTCAATAGGAACGTTTAGTTTATTTCCACTTATCGGCGAAGTTACCGATCCGCTTTCACTTTGGTTATAATAGTTTTCAGGTTCACCGTTAATATTAAAGAGATAACTTGCGATAGAAATTACCTTTTCGCCGTTATAAGTCGTTGGAATTTTAATATGAACTGGAGAATCAGGTCTATCGCCGTAAAAACGATTGACTTTATACGCCCACTCGTAATTATTTTGTCCTGGGGTTACGTGCCCAACTTTGATAAATTCAAAAAACTCGCTAACGTCGTAATAAAAGTTACAATATTTGCACTTGCCACTATCATAAATATGTTCACCGTATTCGTCTATCGGTTCACCTTCACCGCTTTCAAGCGTTTTCCAGTGGTGCGTGTCGTTAAACTCGTAAACGCTAGAATACTTTGGCTCGTTTTCATCTCCATCTTCGTTTGACGGCTGTTGGCAACCAAACGAAAACAAACATAAAATTAACGATAAAATAAGCAAAAATGTTTTTTTCATATCACTCCAACTCATCTAAAGAACAAAGATATACGGGTGCAATATTCTTCATAAAATACTTAACTTCTTCTCTATCTGATTTATTTATTTCCTTTAAAATGCTATCTTTTGCTTTTTTGAATTCAGCATTGCCAGACTTAATTTCTTCAACGCATTTTATATACGCCGAAATCTTGTCCGCACTTTTCATTATCTTATACTCTTCGCTCTCTTCATCGGGCAAAACGTACTGGGCGTAAACCCCTTTAAGATCGTCGTCAAGCGTGCTTAAAAGTTTTTCGCTCGCTCCCCTTTCAATATCTTTATAAGCGTGGTTTATTTCCTTATTAAAATACTTTATAGGGGTTGGCAAATCGCCGGTTATAACTTCACCGGTTTCGTGATACTGCGCGTATAAAACAACCTTCAACACGTCAACGTTACCGCCGAAACGCTTGTTTTTTATCTCGGCGAGCGCGTGAGCAATAACCGATACTTGCGCGGTGTGTTCTAAAACGTTCTCGCTGTCTAGCGAACGCATAAGAGACCAGCGCTTAATATATTTCATTCTGTTCAAATATGCAAAAAAATCATTCTTCATAATAATCTCCACGAAAAGTATAACATCATTAACCTTTTTTTTCAATAACTTATTAAAAATTATTGACAATTATATTTTAAAGTGATACCCTATTTTTACAATAGAACGCAGGGGTGCTACGGCTGAGATTATACCCTTTGAACCTGACCTGGTAATTCAGGAATGGAAGATGGATTATTTTTTTGTGCTGCGCCCGAATTCTCGGCGCTT